>NZ_JBSFNS010000069.1:0-43314 GCF_053587275.1 Amycolatopsis sp. NPDC003676 | reverse complement strand
CTCCTCATGAGACTCCTCTGGGAAAGTACGTGAGGGGAACCCTGAGGGAATCTGATTCCCTCAGGGTTCCCCTCACGGAAGGTCAGCCCGCGGCGATGGCGAACACGTGCAGGTCGCCGCCGCTGACGCCGCTCGGCAGCGTCACGCTCGCGACGGTCTTGCCCGCGTCCAACGTGATCGGCGCGGTGGCGAACACCATCGTGCGGATCTGCTGCGGGTCGCCGCCCGCGGAGTTGCGGTACGGGGTGGACAGGACGATCCGGTTGCCGAACGCCGGCTGCGCTCCGCCGCCGCCGAGGGTCCAGTCGGAGAATCCGATGGCGGCGGTGGATTTGCTGCCGTCGGTGTAGGTGACGGTGAGCGTGCCTTGGGCGTTGCCGTTGCTGGCGGAGCCGAGCAGCGCGAGCCGTCCCGAACCGGACAGGTTGATCGTCTGGCCGGCGGCCACGACGTTGTCCGGGTCGCCGACCGGGTACGACGGCCAGGTGAAGTTCAGCCCGTCGCTCGACACCGTGCTGCCCGGTTTGGCACCGGCCTTGGCCAGCGCGTCCGCGGAGTAACTCCAGCCGCCGCCGTCGAAGTTCCCGGCGGCCGAGTTCGCGTCCGGCGAGAGACCGGTGTTGTCCACAGTGGCCAGCCAACTGTTCGGCTTCGCCACCAGGACCGTCAGCACCGCCTGCCCGTCCGCGAGACCCGGCGAGGAGAACGTGATCGGGATCCGGCGCGGGCCGTCCGAAGTGCCTGCCGGGACGCTCACCGTCACGTCAGCATGACCCTTGCCAGCCGCCGGAACCTGGACCGAACCGGTCGCGGGCGACAGCGTGATGCCGTCGGCGCTACCCGCGGAGTAAGTCCAGGTCCTTGCGGTGCCGGATAGATCCTGCACGCCCACCGAAGCGGTCGAGGTCGTGCCAGCGGGCACCACGGCGCGTGCCGGATCCACAAAGGACAGACTCGGCTTCTCCTGCTCGCGGAACGACGGCGGCGCGTCAGCCGCTGCAGCACCCCATGAAGTGGCAGTGGCCGACCGAGTGAAGTCCAGCTTGCCGCCCTGAGATATCAATCCTTCCGACAGCCATGCCTTGCTTGCCGCACTGCCGTTCACCTTCAGGCTGCTGGTGTACTCACCGGTGCCGGGAGCGTTGACAGTGATCTTCTTGCCCGAACCAGTGGTCACCTCGGCGTGCGCGAAGCGCGGCGTGGTCAGCACGGTTTCGGCGCGGCCCGGGATCTCCGGGTAGACGCCGAGCGCGGACCAGACGTACCAGGACGACATCTGCCCGAGGTCGTCGTTGCCGATCAGACCTTCCGGACGCGGGTTGTACAGCTCGTCCATCGCCCGGCGCACGATGTTCTGCGTCTTCGCCGGAGCACCCGCGAACGAGTACACGTAGGGCGCGTTCGAGTTCGGCTCGTTGCCCAGGAACGCATACGGCTCATGGGTTCCGGCGTTCAGCTTCGTGAAGAAAGTGTCCAAACGCGACTGCGTAGCGGTGGTGCCGCCGAACGCCGTCACCAGACCGCCGAGATCGTACGGGACCATCCAGTCGTACTGCGCGCCGTTGCCCTCGACCCATCCCTGCGAGCTGGCCGGGTCGTAATTCGCGGAGAACGAACCGTCCGAGTTGCGCGGCTGCAGGTGTCCGCTGCCCGGGTTGTAGAGGTTCTGCCAGTTCTGCGCGCGCTTCATGAACGTGGTGTACGTGGCGCTGTCGCCGAGCCGCTTCGCGAACTGGGCGATGGCGAAGTCCGCGCTCGTGTACTCCAGGGTGTCTGCCGCCGCACCGGGCACGTAGCCGAGGCGTTGGTAGTCCTGCAGACCCGGGCGTTCGGTGTAGCCCTGCGTCGGCTGCGTCGCGCCCTTGATCATGAGCAGCAACGCTTTCTGCGCGTCGAAGTCACGCGCACCGAACGCGTAGGCGCTGGAAACGATGATGTGGTACGGATCCCCGTTCATCACGCCGGTGTAGTCGTTCGCCACCGTCCAGCGGTCCCACGAACCGCCCTGTTCGGCGAACGCCATCATCGAACGCACGAGGTCCGAGGTCTGCTTCGGCGCGATCGTGGCCAGCAGCGGGACCTCAGAGCGGTAGATGTCCCAGCCGGAGATGTTGGTGTACGTCGCGTGGCCGCGTTCGGCCTGGTGGATCCGGCCGTCGAAGCCGGGGTAGCGACCGTCCACATCGGAGAAGACATTCGGCTGGATCAGCGAGTGGTACAGCGAGGTGTAGAACGTCGTGGTGTCGGCGTCGCTGCCGCCGCTGACCTGGATCTTGCCGAGCTGGTCGTTCCACGCCTGCCGCGCCGACGCGGCCATCGCGTCGAACGACTTCTTGCCGTTGTTCTCCGCCTTCAGGTTCGCCTTCGCCCCGTCTACGGACACAAAGGACAGTCCTACCTGGACGTTCACCTGCGCGCCGTTGAGGTTCGGGAACGTCACGTACCCGCCGCTGCCCGGGCCGCTCACCGTCGTGTCCTGCGGTTTCGCCGCCGCCGGGCGCGCCATCGAGGAGCCGATGCCGTTGGGCTGCGCGACCTTCGCCTTGGCACCGCCGGTCTCCGCGGTCTTGCCCGGCGTCACCGCGCCGTTCTTCCATGTCCCGACCGACTCGAACGGAGTGTCGAACTTCGCCGAGAAGTAGACCCGGTACGAGTCCTTCGCACCGCAGAACCGGCCGCTGGTCGCCCAGCCGCTGATGGTGTCCTTGCCGATGCTGATCGACGCGTCGTCGGTGCCGTTGACCGAGCCGGAAGTGTTGACCAGCAACGTGGACGCCGCGCCCGCCGGGTAGGTGAACCGTCCGGAACCGGTGCGCTGCGTCGCGCTCAGCTCGACCTTCGCACCGTTGTCGAGGGCGACGTCGTAAGCGCCGGCGGTCGCGTGCTCGTTCTGATGCGAGAAGGTCGAGGTGTAGTGGCCCGGATCGGTCGCGGGCGACGTGCTGATCTCGCCGACGTACGGCATGAACGGCAGGTCCTGATACGTGGTGCAGCCCGCGCCGGAAAGGTGCGTGAGGCTGAACCCGGTGATCGTGTTGTCGTCGTAGAAATAGCCGCCCGGCTGGGATTTCTTCGTGTCCGGGCTCCACTGCACCATCCCGAACGGCGCCACCGCGCCGGGGAAGGTGTTGCCCGCGCCGCCGCCGGTCCCGTGGTCCGCGCCGCCGGGCCGGGTGCCGACGAACGGGTTCACCCACTTCGCCAGGTCGGCGGACTTCGCGGCGCTCGCCGCGGGATCGGCCAGTGCGGGGGCAGCGGGCGCTGCCGCCGCCACGACCGCGGATGTCAGGAAGATCAGTCCGGCTCTCCAGCGCGCTCGCGCCATCGCCATCGCCTCTCCAGTTCCTCCGGCGCGAATCCGCCGTCACCAGCCGTCGAGGCATCGATGACAACCTTGTCGCGCACCGTCGATGCGGGCTACCTTCGGCAATGGCTCACCGGATCGTCAAGACCGAGGTGAGAGCCTGTCCGATTCGAGACAACGATGTCCACCATCCGCACCAGCGGATTCGTCGAAGCGGGCAGCGCGAAGGAGCAAGCATTGACACCGAGCTGCCGGATGGTGTCCAATCCCCCGCATTATGACAACGTTGTCTCACTCGGGCCGGGACGCGGACGGACTTCCCCGCCCCGCCAGCAGGCGGGCCACGATGAGCGATGTGGCCCGGCTGGCCGGCGTCAGCATCAAAACGGTGTCGCGGGTCGTCAACGACGAGCCCGCGGTGCATCCGGACACCGCCGAGCGCGTGGTGGCCGCGATCGAACAGCTGGGGTTCCGCCGGAACCTCGGCGCCCGCAACCTGCGCCGCGGCTCGACCACCGGCACCATCGGCCTGGTCGTCGAGGACGTCGGCAACCCCTTCTACTCCGAGCTGAACCGCGCGGTGGAACGGATCGCGACGTCGTTCGGCAGACACGTGCTGACCGGGTCGTCCGGCGAGAACTCCGACCGCGAGCGCGAACTGTCGCTGGAGTTCTGCGCGCGGCGCGTGGACGGGCTGCTGATCGTGCCCGCCGGGCTGCAGCACGGATATCTCGTGCCGGAAATGCGCGCGGGCACGCCGGTGGTGTTCCTCGACCGCCCGGCCGGCGACATCGTGGCCGACACCGTGCTCGTCGACAACCTCGGCGGCACCATCGAGGCGGTCGGCCACCTCGTGCGGCACGGCCACCGCCGGATCGCGTTCCTCGGCGACAGCCCGGACATCTTCACCGCCGCCGAACGGCTCCGCGGATTCCGCGAAGGCTGTGTGCGCAACGGGATCTCCTACGACGAGAGCCTCGTGGCGATGCAGACGCCGACGCCGGAAACCGTCGGCCACGCCGTGCGCAAGCTGGTCGGCGGGCCGAATCCGGCCACCGCCGTGATCGCGGGCAACAACCGGGTCGCGGTGCACCTGCTGCGTGCGCTCGCGCATTCCGAGCGCAGGCCCGCGCTGGTGAGCTTCGACGATTTCGAGCTGGCGGACCTGCTCGACCCGCCGGTCACCGTGATCGCCCACGACGTCAGCGCCCTCGGGCACGCAGCGGCCGAGCTGCTGTTCGCCCGGATCCAGGGAGATCAGTCCGCCCCGAGAAAGGTAGTTCTGCCCGTGCACCTAGTCGCCCGCGGTTCCGGTGAGGCCGCCCTGTGAGCAAGCACCTCGAGCCGGTCGCGCTCCCGGCCAACCAGCCGCCGCAGTTCTACCGGGGCGGCGACGCCATCGCCGCCCTGCGCGGCGCGACCGGCACCGACTCGAAATTCGGGCCGGAGGACTGGGTCGGTTCCGTCACGACCATGTTCGGCCAGGAGACCAACGGTCTCACCAAGCTGCCCAGCGGGATCTGGCTGCGCGACGCGGTCGGCGGCGACCCGGACGCGTGGCTGGGCGCGGCGCACGTCGCCAAGCTCGGCGACTCGACCGGCCTGCTGGTCAAGCTGCTCGACGCCGGACAGCGGCTGCCGGTGCACTTCCACCCGACGGATTCGTTCGCCCGCAAGCACTTCGACTCGCACTTCGGCAAGACCGAGGCGTGGATCGTGGTCGGCACCTACGGCGACGATCCGCGTGTGTACCCGGGTTTCCGGGAGACGCTGAGCAAGGACACCGTCGCCGAATGGACCCGCGAACAGGACGCGCCGAGCATGTTGGGCGCGCTCAACAGCATCCCGGTGCAGGCGGGCGACACGGTCTACATCCCGGCCGGGCTGCCGCACGCGATCGGCGAGGGCGTGTTCGTGGTCGAACTGCAGCAGCCGACGGACTTCTCGCTGACCCTGGAATGGCGTGATTTCCTTGCCTCGCCGGAAAAGGGCCACCTCGGGATCGGCTTCGACACCGCGATCGAAACGCTCGACACCTCGGGCTGGGACGAAGACCGGCTCAAGACGATCGTGAAGCACACCTCCGGCGACGAAGCGACCACAGTGGACTTGCTCGCGCCGGGTTCGGCGGAGTTCTTCCGCGCCGACCGCATTCAGTTGTCCGGCAACGCTTTCTCTCTCGACCCGTCGTTCAGCGTGCTCGTCGCGCTCGACGGCGAGGGCACCCTGCGCACCGAGCACGGCGGCGAGTTCCCGGTGGCCAAGGGCGACACCTACGCGGTGCCGTTCTCCGCGGGCCAGACCGAGCTGTCCGGTTCGCTCACAGTCATCCGCTGCCGCCCGCCCGCCCCCGAAGGGAGTTAGCGCCGATGAGCGAGATCCTGCTCGAAGCGGTGGACCTGACCAAGCACTACGGATCGGTGGAAGCCTTGGGCGGCGCGTCTTTCCAGGCGCGTGCGGGCGAGGTGACCGCACTGATCGGCGACAACGGCGCGGGCAAATCCACGCTCGTGAAGTGCCTGTCCGGGGCTGAACAGCCGACGTCGGGCCGGATCTTGCTCGAGGGCGAGGAAGTCCATTTCGATTCGCCGGTGGCCGCGCGCCGGGCCGGGATCGAGACGGTGTACCAGGATCTCGCTGTCGCGATGGAGCTGGACCCGGCTGCGAATCTGTTCCTGGGCCGGGAAATCCCGCGCAAGGGCATCCTCGGCAAGCTCGGCATGCTCGACAAGGCGGAAATGCGGCGGCAGGCGGTCACCGAGTTCGAGAAGCTTGGCGTCAAGCTGCAGAGCACCGAGGTGCCGATCGGCTCGTTGTCCGGCGGGCAGCGGCAAAGCGTCGCCGTAGCCCGGTCGGTGGCGTGGGCGTCGAAGGTCGTGTTCATGGACGAACCGACCGCGGCGCTGGGCGTGCGGCAGCGCGGACGGGTGCTGGACGTGATCAAGAAGGTCCGGGACAAGGGCATCGCGGTGGTGCTGATCAGCCACAACATGCCCGACGTGCTTTCGGTTTCGGACCGGATCGAGGTGCTGATGCAGGGCAGGCGCGTCGCCCGGTTCGCCGGTGCGGACACGAAACTCGAGGATCTGGTCGCGGCGATGACCGGCGCGCTGGTCCAGGAGGAGGCGGTATGAGCGCACCGGTCAAGGACATCCAGGCCACTGTGGACGACGAGTTCGTCAAGCCGCCGCTGGGAAAGCGGCTCGTCGGGGCCAACACGTTCTGGATCGCGCTGGTGCTGATCGCGCTGATCGCGGTCTTCACCGCACTCGCGCCCGGCCAGTTCGCGACCCTGTTCACCTTCCAGACGCTGCTGAACGAAACCTCCGTGCTGCTGGTGCTCTCGGTCGGCATGACGTTCGTGATCATCACCTCCGGCATCGACCTTTCCGTCGGGTCGGTGCTGATCTTCGCCGGCATGGTCGCGGGCAAGACCATGGAAGCGCTCAGCGGCGGCGACGCCACCCACGCCGGGGGGAGCGTCATCACGGCCGGGCTCGTCGCGGCGGTGCTCGCGGGCACGATCTGGGGCCTGATCAACGGGTTCCTGATCGCGGTGGCGGGCATCCCGCCGCTGATCGTCACGCTCGGGACCATGGGCGCCGCGCTCGGCGTGTCGTACCTGCTCAACGGCGGGTCGGACGTGCGCAGCGTGCCCACTGCGCTGAACCAGACCCTCGGCTACGGCACGTCGTTCGGCGGGATCCCGAACCTGGTGCTGGTGGCCGTGGTGATCACGCTGATCGGCGCGTGGCTGCTGCACACCACGCGGTTCGGCCGCTACACCTTCGCGGTCGGATCGAACGCCGAGGCAGCGCGGCGGGCGGGCATCGGCGTGACCGCGCACCTGCTGAAGGTGTACCTGCTGACCGGTTTCCTGGCCGGAATCGCGGGTTTCATGTCGCTGGCGTACCAGAACTCGACCACGATCTCGGCGCACACCAACGACAACCTGAACGCCATCTCCGCGACGGTGATGGGCGGCACCAGCCTTTTCGGCGGCGTCGGTTCGATGCTGGGCACGGTGATCGGGGTGTTCATCCCGGCGGTGCTGAACAAGGGCTTGAACATCACGCACGTGCAGGACTACTGGCAGTACATCGCGATCGGCGCGGTCCTGATCGCGGCGGTGTGGTTCGACCAGCGCCGCCGCCGCAAGCGCAACTCCCGCTGAATCGGTCCCCGAGTACAAAGAGGTGCTTACGATGAAGTTCAGCAAAACCGTCCTCGCCGCGGGGACTCTCGCGTCCGCGGCGATGCTGGTGACCGCGTGCGGCACCGGGCAGATCGGGCAGAGCGGGTCCGGGGACAAACCCGGCGGCAACTCGGCGAACAGCAAGAAGCTGGCGCTGGTGCCGGGAGTGCAGGCGGAGCCGTTCTACATCTCGATGCAGTGCGGCGCCGAGGCCGAAGCGAAGAAGCTCGGCTACGAGCTGACCACCCAGGCGCCGCAGAAGTTCGACGCGGCCATGCAGACTCCGATCGTCAACGCGATGGGTTCCAACCCGCCCGCCGCGCTGCTCGTCGCGCCGACTGACGACCAGGCGATGCTCGCGCCGATCCAGCTGGTGAAGAACCGCGGCGCGAAGATCGTCGAGGTCGACACTTCGCTCAAGGACAAGAGCGTCGCGGTGTCGTCGGTTTCCTCGGACAACGCCGAGGGCGGCAAACTGGCCGCGCAGACCATGGCGAAGCTCGTCGGCGACAAGCCGGGTTCGGTCCTGATCCTCGACACCATCGCGGGCACGTCCACCACCGCGGCCCGCGCGAAGGGCTTCGAGGACGAGCTCAAGAACCACCCGAACCTCAAGTCGACGGGCATCCAGTTCACCAAGAACGAACCGGACCAGGCCGCGGCGAAGGTGACCGCGGCGCTGGTCTCGACGCCGGACCTCGTCGGCATCTTCGCCACCAACCTCAACACCGGCGAGGGCGCGGCGACCGGCCTGCGCAACGCGGGCAAGATCGGCAAGGTCAACCTCGTCGGCTTCGACGCCAGCCCGTCCGAAGTGGACGGCCTGAAGAAGGGCGAGTACCAGGCACTCATCGCGCAGGACCCGGCGCAGATCGGCACCAAGGGCGTCGACCAGGCGGTGGCCGCGCTCGAGGGCAAGCCGACCGAGCGGGACCTGACCGCGCAGCTGCACTCGATCACCAAGGACGACCTGGACGCGAATTCCCAGTACTTCTACAAGCAGAGCTGCTAATCTCTGCTCCGACCGAAGGGGACTTTCCGCACGGAAAGTCCCCTTCGCCGTCTTCCCGGCTAGTATCTACTCCCCCAGGTACCCGAGGGGAGGCTCGTCGATGACCGAGAGTGCCCGGCTGCCGTGGCGCTCCCGCCCGGACGCCGTCGGCGTGCTCGGCGCGGCGCGGAAAGTCGCCGACGACCTGAAGGACGGCCTTTCCGGAGTCCGCGCCCGACGCGCCGCACACGGTCTGCGGCGGCTGTTCGACGTCGCCGGGCTGGGGCTCTCCGATCTGTCCGGCACCTTGATGTGGTCCGGCCGACCCGGTGCCGACGATGCGGTGTCCCGAATTCTGGACGACGTGCTGCACCAGGAAGAGCCAATCACCGCAGGCGGGGTGACGGCAGTTCCGCTGCATGTCCACGACGAACTGGCCGGCGCGTTGCTGCTGGTTGGCGAGGTATCCAGCGCGGTGACACGGCAGGCTTCCGACCTCGTGGTGCAGGCTTTGGAACGAGGCCGGCTCGAAGCTTCGGCGGATCAGGCCGCGCAAGCCGAACTCCGGGCATTGCGCGCGGAGATGTCGCCGCACTTCGTGTACAACGCGCTCACCGTCATCGCCTCGTTCGTCCGGTCGGAACCGGACCGCGCGCGTGATCTGATGCTCGATTTCGCCGACTACACCCGCTACAGCCTGTCGCGGCACGGCGAGTACACCGTCGTCGCCGAGGAGTTCCGCGCGGTGGAAACGTATCTCGCACTGCAGCGAGCAGTGCTGGGCGAACGGCTCAAGGTGCAGGTGCGCGTCGCACCGGAAGTGCTTGCGGTGGCGGTGCCGTACCTGGTACTCGAACCCCTCGTGGAAAACGCGATCCGGCACGGCATCGAGCCGCGGTCGGGCACCGGGCTCGTCCAGGTGCACGGACAGGCGGAAGGGAACGACTGCGTGATCAGCGTCGAGGACGACGGGGTCGGCATGGAGCCCGAACGCGCCGCCGCCATCCTCGCGGGCAGCGGCGACGGCACCGGACTCGGAATGGCCAATGTGGACAGACGACTGCGCACGGTCTACGGGGCCTGGTACGGGCTGACGGTGGAAACGGCGGTCGGCGAAGGCACCCGGGTCGTCCTGCGAGTGCCGCGATTCCAGCCGGGGGTGCTGCCGTGAGCGGGCTGCGAGTGCTGGCGGTCGACGATCTCGCGCCAGCGTTGGACGAACTGTGCCGGATGCTGCGCGAAGCACCGGAAGTCGGCGAGGTCGTCGGTGCCAGCGATGCGTTGAAGGCACTAAAACTGTTGCAGGCAGACCATTTCGACGCGGTCTTCCTCGACATTTCCATGCCCGGCTTGGACGGACTGGAACTCGCGACGCTGCTGGCGAAACTGTCCGAGCCGCCGGTGATCGTTTTTGTCACCGCGCACGACGGGCACGCGGTGGCCGCGTACGGCATTGGTGCGGTGGATTATCTGCTCAAACCGGTGCGTACGGAACGGCTTTCCGCCGCGCTGGCGAAGGTGACCCGGTTGGTGCCGAGCGGCCGACGGAAGTCCTCACCGGACGCGATGGCCGCGCTGCCAGTGGATTCCGGCGGCCGGACTCGGTACGTCCGCCGTGATGATGTGCTGTTCGCCGAAGCCAACGGCGATTACGTCCGGTTGCACACGCGCGGCGGCGTGCATCCGGTGCGGATGCCGATCTCGCGGCTTGAAGAATATTGGGAAGGCACCGGATTTACCCGGGTACACCGCGGATTCCTGCTCGCGGTGAGTGCGGTGCTGGAACTGCGGAGCGACACGACGGGCGGGCTGCTGGCGCACACCGAGGCTGGCGATGTTCCGGTCAGCCGACGGCACGCGCGGGATCTTCGGGACAGGTTGCTGGAGGCGGCGCAGCGCGGGCAACTCGGGAGCACCCGGTGACGCGCGTGGCTGGGTGTCGTGAGTGGTTATGCCGGTTAGAACCGGCATTGCCACTCACGAGGGTTGCGCAGGCCCTCCGATGAGCCGCACCAAACGCGTCGCCGTCACCAGCCCGCAGACCAGGCTCGCCCGATCACGGCGGCTCGAACGCGGTCGCTGGCGCATGCCCCGCCTGCGCGCACCGGAAGCGGAACGCGCGGCCGTGCTGTACCGGATCCAGCGCCGTCGCGGGATCCCCGCGCTGGTCGCGATGTTCGTGCTGGTGCTGGGTTTGCCGGTGCTGTTCTCGCTCGCGCCGTCGCTCGACAGCGTGCGGGTGTGGGGAATTCCGCTGTCCTGGCTGCTGATCGCGGTCCTGCCGTACCCGGTGCTGGCCGGGCTCTCGTGGTGGCAGCTGCGCCGCGCGGAGAAGATCGAGGACGATCGGTGAGCCGAAGGCCCGCAGCGCCCCAATGTGGCATTGGGTGCGTCCCACGCACCCAATGTGGCGTTCGGTGCGTCCCACGCACCCAACGCCACATTGGGGACGCAGCCGGAGCGGACCGGACGGGCGTGAGCGGATAAATGGACATCGCGCTCGCGGTAGCCCCGGTCGTCCTCGTCACGCTGCTCATCGGCGTGCGCGGGGTCGCCGCCATGCGCACGACGTCTGACTTCCTCGTGGCGTCCCGGCGGATCTCGCCCTTCGTCAACTCCGCCGCGGTCTCCGGCGAATACCTCTCCGCCGCGTCATTCCTCGGCGTCGCCGGGCTGATGGTGAAGGACGGCGTCGGCGCGCTCTGGTACCCGGTCGGCTTCACCGCGGGATACGTCGCGATGCTGGTCCTCGTCGCCGCGCCCATGCGGAGATCCGGCGCACTCACCGTCCCCGACTTCGCCGAAGCCCGCCTCGCCTCGCCCGCGTTACGCCGTCTCGCCGCGGTGGTCGTGCTGGTGATCGGGACCATCTACGTCGTCCCGCAATTCCGCACAGCCGGGCTGGTGCTCACCGCGGTCGGCGGGACTCCGTACTGGGTCGGCGTGGTCATCGCGGGCACCGCAGTCAGCGTCACGTTGGCGCTCGGCGGGATGCGCGCGGCGACGTACGTCCAGGCGTTCCAGTTCTTCCTGAAACTCGTGCTGTTCCTCGTCCCCGCACTGTGGCTGGTGCTCCACATCGGCTCCGAAACCCGCGACGCCAGCCTCACGCCGGTCGAGTTCACCCGCTTCTCGCACGCCACTCCGGTGCAGTTCGACCACGACGTCACGCTCACCTTCCGCGAACCCACCGCGATTGAGAACCGCGGCACCGTCCCGTCGGGACAACTGGTGGTGCACAAGGGAGAACAGCTCACTTTCGCCGCCGGTGCGCAGGTCCCCGGCGTCAGCGGAGAGGTCGCACTCGGCGGGCCGGAGTGGCAGCGGCCTCTGCTGGAGATCGACAAGGGCTACCCGCTGCTCGGCACGTGGGCGGTCCTCATCGCGACCGTCCTCGGCACGATGGGCCTCCCGCACGTCCTGATGCGCTTCCACACCAGCCCGGACGGCCGCGCCGCGCGTCGCACCGCCGCGATAACCGTGGCGCTGCTCGGGGTCTTCTACCTCTTCCCCGGTATCTACGGCGTCCTCGGCCGGGTCCTCGTGCCGCAGCTGTACCTGTCCGGCAACACCGACACCGTGGTCGTCGCGCTGCCGTCGCAAGTCGATCACAGCTGGGCCGGGCAGTTGTTCACCGCATTGCTCACCGCAGGCGCGTTCGCGGCGTTTCTGGCGACGTCACTGGGATTGCTGCTGGTGATGTCCGGCGCGCTCGCCTACGACCTGATGCCCGGCGGCCTGCGTCGCCTGCGGGTGACAGTGGTGTTCGCCGCGATCGCGATGGTGCTGCTCGCGCTGCCGTCCGCGCGGCTTGACGCCGGAGTGCTGGTGACGTGGGGGTTCACCGTCGCCGCGTCCACGTTCTGCCCGCTGCTCGTGCTCGGCATCTGGTGGCAGCGGCTCACCGCGGCCGGTGCGATCGCCGGCGTGCTCACCGGGCTGGCTGCCTCATCCGGGTCAATCCTGTTTGCGCTGGCCGGACCCGCGATGCAGGGTTGGGTGGCGATCTTGGTCTCGCAACCGGCACCCTGGTCAGTACCGCTCGCGTTCGGCGTGATGATCACGGTGTCACTGCGCGGGCGCCCACCGTCCTGGGCCGGGGCCGCGATGCTGCGCCTGCACCTCGACGAACGCCCTTCGTCCACGCCCGGTGACCGTTCGTCAACCGTTCGTCGTGCGGCGAGGCGTTTGAGCCGCTGACGGTTCCGCTCGCTCGGAGTCCTCCCTACTGTGTCGCGCACCACATCCGCAGCGTCGCACAAGGGAGATCCCATGAGCGCAGGCGACCCGTCCGGCGCGCCGCCGGACACGATCTGGGAGCAGGCGCACGACAGCGCCGAGTTCCGCGAACTCCGCGGCCGGCTGCGCCGGTTCGTGTTCCCGATGGCCGGACTGTTCCTCGCCTGGTACCTGCTCTACGTCCTGCTCGCCGACTACGCGCACGGGTTCATGAGCACGAAGATCACCGGCAACTTCACCGTCGGCCTGCTCTTCGGGCTGCTGCAGTTCGTCTCCACGTTCCTCATCACGTGGCTGTACGTGCGCTACGCCAACAAGAAGCTCGACCCGCTGGCCGAGCGGATCAAGGACGACATCGAGAATCCGGCGAAGGAGGAGGCGTGAAGACTCTCGCCGCGAGCGTCGAGGGCAGCAATCCCACGCTCAACATCACGATTTTCGCGCTGTTCGTGGTCATCACCCTGGTGATCGTGTTCCGCGCGAGCCGCAACACGAAGACCGCGTCCGACTACTACGCGGCCGGCCGCGCGTTCACCGGCCCGCAGAACGGCATCGCGATCTCCGGCGACTACCTCTCGGCGGCGTCGTTCCTCGGCATCGCCGGCGCCATCGCGGTGTACGGCTACGACGGGTTCCTGTACTCGATCGGCTTCCTGGTGGCGTGGCTGGTCGCGCTGCTGCTGGTGGCGGAACTGCTGCGCAACACCGGCAAGTTCACCATGGGCGACGTCCTGGCGTTCCGGATGCGGCAACGCCCGGTGCGCGCCGCGGCGGCGGTTTCGACGCTCGTGGTGTCGTTCTTCTACCTGCTGGCGCAGATGGCGGGCGCGGGCGGGCTGGTCGCGCTGCTGCTGGGCATCGAGGGCAAGGCCGCGCAGTCGCTGGTGATCGCGGTGGTCGGCGTGATCATGATCGCCTACGTCCTCATCGGCGGCATGAAGGGCACGACCTGGGTCCAGATCATCAAGGCGGCGCTGCTGATCGTCGGCGCGCTGGCGATGACGCTGTGGGTGCTCGGCAAATACGGCTTCAACTTCTCGTCGCTGCTGCAGGGCGCGGTCGACAAGGCGGGCAAGGCCGGCGAAGCGCTGCTCGGGCCGGGCAAGCAGTACGGCACCAACGGCACGACGAAGCTGGACTTCTTCTCCCTCGGCATCGCGCTGGTGCTGGGCACCGCGGGCCTGCCGCACGTGCTGATGCGCTTCTACACCGTGCCGACCGCGCGCGAGGCGCGTCGTTCGGTGGTGTGGGCGATCGTGCTGATCGGCGTGTTCTACCTGTTCACCCTGGTGCTCGGCTACGGCGCGGGCGCGCTGGTCGGACCGGACGCGATCAAGAAGGCGCCCGGCGGCGTGAACTCCGCGGCGCCGTTGCTGGCGCTGAACCTCGGCGGCCCGGTGCTGCTGGGGTTGATCTCGGCGATCGCGTTCGCCACGATCCTCGCCGTGGTCGCGGGTTTGACGATCACCGCGTCCGCCTCGTTCGCCCACGACGTCTACGCGAACGTGTTGAAGAAGGGCAAGGCCAACACCGGTTCGGAGGTCCGGGTCGCCCGGATCACCGCGGTGGTGATCGGCATCGTCGCGATTCTCGGCGGCATTCTGGCGAATGGGCAGAACGTCGCGTTCCTGGTGGCGCTGGCCTTCGCGGTGGCGGCTTCGGCGAACCTGCCGACGATTCTGTACTCGCTGTTCTGGAAGCGGTTCAACACCCAGGGCGCGCTGTGGAGCATTTACGGCGGGCTGATCGTGACGATCGTGCTCATCGTGTTCTCGCCCGCCGTTTCCGGGAAGCCGGTCGACCCGAAGACGGGCAAGAGCGCGTCGATGCTGCAGGGCGTCGACTTCCACTGGTTCCCGCTCGACAACCCGGGTCTGGTGTCCATTCCGATCGCGTTCGTCCTCGGCTGGCTCGGCACGATCCTGTCGAAGGAACACGACAAGGCGAAGTACGCCGAAATGGAAGTACGGGCGCTCACCGGCGCTGGCGCGGAAAAGGCCGTCCAGCACTGAGTTTGCCCCGCTGAAACCGCTGGGTGCCGCTTTCACCGCGGCACCCAGCGGTTTTTTCAATACGGCAGCTTCCCCTGCGCGATCCCGCCGAGCGTGCTTTCCAGCACTCCGCGCAGATACCGCCACAACCCGGCCCCCAGGGAAATCCGGGCTACCCCCAGTTCGGCAAGCCCGGCCAGACCCGGACCACCGGGAAGCGCCGAAGCGTTGACCGGACCGCCCACCTGACGGACGAATTCGGCCAGCACTTCCGGCGAACGCACGAGAATCGGGTACACGCAATCGGCGCCGGCCTCGAGGTACGCGCGCCCGCGAGCCACCGCGTCGTCGAGCACCGCCTGCTCGTCCGGTGCGCCGAGGAACGAATCCACCCGCGCGTTGACGACGAGCCCGTCACCGGCCGCCCGGCGCAGCCCAGCGAGCCACTCCGCCTGTTCCGCCGCCGGTCGCTGACTGCCCTTGCCGTGATCGGTGTCCTCGATATTGCAGCCGACCGCACCGATTTCCTTCAGCCGGGCCGCAAGATCGGCTGGTGCCAAGCCATACCCGGCTTCGGCATCGACCGTCACCGGCACCGACACCGCATCCACGATCCGCTTGGCCGCCGCGAGCATCTCGTCCGCGGACCCGCCCTCGTGGTCCGCTTGCCCGAGCGCCGCCGCGACCGCCGCGGAACTCGTTGCCACGATGGGGAATCCGGCCGCTACCACCGCCTGCGCGGTATCCGCGTCCCACGCGTTCGGCAGGATCAACGGCTTCCCGGGCACATGCAACGCCCGCAGTTTCTCGGCGCTCACTCCGCACGCTCCGGCAGCGGGGCGTGGCTCGCGACCATGAGCCGGTTCCAGGTGTTGATAGCGACGACGCACCACGCCAGCGCGCGGTACTGGTCCTCGGTGAACACGCGGACGGCCTCGGCGTAGACGTCTTCGGGGACGTCCTTGTGGTCCGAGATCAGAGTCATCGCCTCGGTGTAGGCGAGCGCGGCGCGTTCCTGCTCGGTGAACAGCTCGGTCTCGCGCCACCCCTCGAGCACGTAAAGCCGCCGCGGCGATTCCCCGGCCGCGACGGCCTCCGCCGCGTGCATGTCGAGACAGAAGGCGCACCCGTTGATCTGCGACGCGCGCATCTTGACCAGCTCGATGAGCTTCTCGTCGAGCCCGGCGTTCGCGCTGGCCTTCTTCACCTCGCCCTGCAGGTGGGACATCGCTTGATACAACCCGCCCGTGGCGAGCGCGATTCGCTTCGTCATGCCACCCACGCTAATCGGGATTGGCCTAACGGGGTGGTCCAGTTCGGGGCGGGTGACGTGGGCCAGTCAGGGCCGCGGCCGAGCGTTGCCGAGCCGGATCCCGCTGATTCCCGCCGTGCTGGCGGTCACCGCGTCCCAGAACGGCCAGAGGTTCGCGAGCACCCGCAGCTGAATTCCCGCCTCCTCGTGCAGGCGCAGGAGGAGGCGACCGGTCCGGCGGAGACGTGGGCATGCGGGACGGGCTCGCCGAACGACCGGGAGCTGGCGACGAGAGGCGGCTACCGCGCGGTTGCCGCGGCATGGGGGAAGCGGGTGATCCCCGCGTCCTCGGAGAAGTGCGGCACCTGGCCTGGTTCTGGTCACCTGCGCCCGTCAATTGCCGACGCCGCGGGGCTCATCGGCCCCGCGAAGAAGCACCACACAGGTCCAGTTCGGGTCGCGCGCGCCTGTTCAACCGGCCGCGCGCGACCCCTCCCTGCTCAACGACCGCAGAACAGGCAGAGCGGCAAAACCAGCTCAAGATCCGTCTTCCGCACCGGTTTCCCGTCCACCGGCGTCTTCCCCGGCGGGGTGTCCGCGTCCGGCTGGATGCCGCCCGCCGCGACGCGGTCCAGGGTGCGCAGGCCGGCCGAGCCGACCGTGCCGAAGACCGTGTAGTTCGGCAGCAGGCTGGAATCCCCGTACACCACGAAGAACTGCGAGCCGTTCGTGTCCGGCCCGGCGTTCGCCATGGCCAGCAGGCCGCGCGCGTACGTCCGGCGCTTGCCCGTCGGGTCGGACGGCGCGGGCGGGAGCGTCGTCGGGAGTTCGTCGCGGAACTTGTAGCCCGGGCCGCCCTCGCCGGTGCCGGACGGGTCGCCGCACTGCAGGACCTTCAGCGTCGGGTACGCGGTGAGCCGGTGGCAGGTCGTCTGGTTGTAGAAGCCGTTGGCCGCCAGGTGCAGGAAGCTCTGCACAGTGCACGGAGCCTGCGCGCGGTTGAGCTTCAGCGGAAGCAGGCCCTGGTTGGAAAACACCGCGACGTCGACACTGCCGTGGTTCGGCGTGTGCTTCGGGTCGCGCGGGAGCGAAACCGGGCGCACCGCGGGGTCGTCCGGAGTCGAGGCGTACTGGCACGGCCCCGAGGTGACCTTCGGCGGTGCCGAATCCGCGGCCGAAGCCGGTGCAGCCACGGCGACCAGCGACAACGCGGTCAGCACGGACACGAGCAGTTTCTTCATTCCGGTTCCCTCCCAGTGCACGGAGGATCGCAGTATAGGGACGGGAAACTGCCCGCGCTTCCGGCGAAAGTCGCATCCTGACCGGTTCCTGACACCGGCCTCCTACCGTGCGGTTTCATGATCGCTTCCCTCGCCGCGGGGCTGGCCGGACTGGCCGCCGGGCTCCTGGCCGTCCCCGCCGGTCCCGTGCAGCAACCGCTCGCGTCCTCCGCCGCCGAACAGCAGGCCGTGTTCGCCTACTGGACCCCGCAACGGCTGGCCGCGCTGACCGAGCCGTCGTCGCAGAATCCGCCGAAGAGCGGCCCCGACGGTGCCCCGTGGCCGGATCCGCTCCCGAAGACCATCGGCCGGCTCTTCTACACCGACCACGACGAGGACGCGAGCTGCACGGCGACCGTCGTCCGCAGCAAGAACCGCAGCACGATCGTCACCGCCGGGCATTGCCTCAACGACACCGATCTCCTCGGCGAGCACAACGCCTGGAACGCGCACGTCATGTTCATCCCCGGCTACCACGACGGCCAGGCGCCGTACGGGAAGTTCGCCGCCCGCCTCGGCGTCGCCGACCGCACCTGGCTCGCGAACGATCAGCAGAACGCGCAGAAATTCGACACCTACGACCAGGCCTTCGCGGTCCTCGGCCCGAACGAATCAGGACAGCTGGTGCAGGACGTGGTCGGCGCGCAGCAGATCGGGTTCGACCGGCCGGGCGCGGCGAAGGTGACTCAGTTCGGCTACCCGCGGGCAGCGTCCGATCCGGCGCGCGAGGGTCTGCCGGAGTACACCGGGGCGCGGCTGGCGTATTGCACTGGCACCGCACGGCATTGGATCGGCACCGCCACCTATCCGGACTCTCCCGATCAGTGGGGCACGGCGTGCGTCATGGGCGGCGGTTCGAGCGGCGGCCCGCGATTGCGCGACTTCAACCCGGCGACAGGACTGGGCACGGTCGTCGGAGACAACACGCACGCGGGATTCTTTGCCGCGGACGGGAAACCGTGTGAGCGCGATGCGGGCTGCACGCGGTATCTGGTGGGACCGCAGTTCAGCAGCAAGGTGACGAAGCCGCTGTACGAAGTCGCGCAGCGTTAGCCCTTCAGCTCCGCGATCAACCGGTCCGCCGCCGCGAACGGGTCCAGCTCCCGGGCCACCACTCGCGCCGCCAAATCGCCCAGCCGGTCGCCGTGCCGGAGATCCGCCAGCTCCGCGTGCAACCGGCGCAACGCGATCGCGGCGACTTCCTCGCGAGCACGAGCGGCGCGGCGGCGGTCCAATTCCCCATGTGCGACAAGCCATTCGTGATGCGTGCGCAACGCCGACACCACCTCGTCAACGCCCTCGCCCTTCGCCGCGACCGTGCGGACGATCGGCTGCCGCCAGCTCGGCCCGCGCAATTCGCGACGCGCCAAGGTGATCATCTGCTTGAGGTCGTGCACCGTCGCATCAGCGCCATCGCGGTCGGCTTTGTTGACCACGAACACATCCGCGATCTCCAAGACGCCCGCTTTCGCCGCCTGGATGCCGTCGCCCATTCCCGGGGCCAGCAGAACCACCGTGGTGTCGGCCAGTTTCACAACGTCCACTTCGGACTGTCCAACCCCGACAGTCTCGATCAGCACCACGTCGAACCCTGCGGCGTCCAGCACCCGCACCGCCTGCGGCGTCGCCCACGAAAGACCGCCGAGATGTCCCCGGGTGGCCATCGAGCGGATGAACACGCCGGGATCGGTGGCGTGCTCGGTCATCCGGATCCGGTCGCCGAGCAAAGCCCCACCGGAAAACGGCGACGACGGGTCGATCGCCAGCACTCCGACCCGCAAACCCTCGCCGCGCAAGGCAGTGAGCAGCGCGGACGTCGACGTCGATTTGCCAACCCCGGGCGGACCGGTGAGCCCGACGACGCGAGCCCGGCCGGTGTGAGGCGTCAAAGCGGCGGCGATGTCCGCCACGCGCGGCGACGAATCCTCGACCAGAGAAATGAGCCGGGCGACCGCGCGCGGTTGTCCCTCCCGCGCGCGGCCGACCAGCTCGTCGAGGTCCGGGCCGGCCAACTTACGCCGACGGGACGCGGATCAGCAGCGCGTCGCCCTGGCCGCCGCCACCGCACAGGGCGGCCGCGCCGAGACCGCCGCCGCGCCGGCGCAGCTCGTGCACCAGGTGCACGGCCAGCCGCGCACCGGACGCGCCGATCGGGTGGCCGAGCGCGATCGCGCCGCCGTTGACGTTCACCTTCGACTCGTCCAGCCCGAGCTTCTCGCTCGACACCAGGCCGACCGCGGCGAACGCCTCGTTGATCTCCACCAGGTCCAGGTCGCCGACCTCCAGCTTCGCCTTCTTCAGCGCGGCGAGGATCGCGTTCGACGGCTGCTCGTGCAGGCTCGCGTCCGGACCGGCGACGACGCCGTGCGCGCCGATCTCGGCCAGCGGCGTGATGCCCAGCTCGGCCGCCTTCTCCGGGCTGGCCACGATCACCGCGGCCGCGCCGTCGGAAATCTGCGAGGCCGAACCGGCGGTGATGGTGCCGTCCGAGGCGAACGCCGGACGCAGCTTCGCGAGGCTCTCGCCGGTGGTGTCCGCGCGCACGCCCTCGTCGGTGGTGAAGACGACCGGGTCGCCCTTGCGCTGCGGGATCGACACCGGCGCGATCTCCTCGCGGAAGAACCCGGCCTCGATCGCGGCCGCGGCCCGCTGGTGCGAACGCGCGGAGAACGCGTCCTGCTGCTCGCGGGTGACGCTGTAGCGGGCGTTGTGCTTCTCCGTCGAGACACCCATCGCGACCTGGTCGAATGCGCAGAACAGGCCGTCGTAGGCCATGTGGTCGACCAGTGTGGTGTCGCCGTATTTGAAGCCGGAGCGGGACTTCGGCAGCAGGTGCGGCGCCTGCGTCATCGACTCCTGGCCGCCCGCGACGACGAGGTCGAACTCGCCCGCGCGGATCAGCTGGTCGGCGAGCGCGATCGCGTCGAGGCCGGAGAGGCAGACCTTGTTGATGGTCAGCGCGGGGACGTCCATCGGGATGCCCGCGGCGACCGCGGCCTGGCGCGCCGGGATCTGGCCCGCGCCGGCCGTGAGCACCTGGCCCATGATCGTGTACTGGACCTGGTCCGGGGAGACGCCCGCCCGTTCGAGCGCGGCCTTGATCGCGATCCCGCCCAGCTGGGCTCCCGAGAAGTCCTTCAACGAGCCGAGCAGCCGCCCGATCGGGGTACGGGCAGCGCCCAGGATCACGGAACCGGACACGACGTCCTCCAAAGCATCGGTGCACTGGCAGTGTTCCCACGATACGGCCTGGACGGGGTTCCCGGCGCGTCTTGATGGAGCCAGTGTGAGGGGGCGCACGCGGGGTTCCGCGAGGCCGGACGGGGCTTATCCTCCCCGGTATGGACACCGAGCCCAGCGCATCCGTGCTCAAGCCGTTCGTGACCGCGATCGACCACGTCGGCATCGCCGTGCCCGACCTCGACGCGGCCATCGCCTTCCACCGCGACCACTTCGGCCTGGAGGTCGCGCACGAGGAGGTGAACGACGAGCAGGGCGTGCGCGAGGCGATGCTGCGCGCCCCCGGTACCGCGGGCACCGAGACGATGATCCAGCTGCTCGCCCCGTCGCGGGACGATTCGACGATCGCGAAGTTCATCGGCCGCAACGGGCCTGGCCTGCAGCAGCTCGCGCTGCGAGTGTCCGATGTGGACGCTGCGGCCGAGGCGCTGCGGGCGCAGGGCCTGCGGTTGCTGTACGACGCGGCCAAGCGCGGGACCTCGAACAGCCGGGTGAACTTCGTGCACCCGAAGGACGCGGGCGGGGTTTTGGTCGAGCTGGTGGAGCCCGCGCGCTGAACCGCGCCCCAATGTGGCATTGGGTGCATCTGACGCACCGAACGCCACATTGGGTGCGTTGAGGGAGCCAGCGGCGCGCAGCGCCTCCGTTGAGGGTGGCGGCGGGGGCATGGATGGAGCACCCAATGCCACATTGGGGAAGCTTCGGGCGCGAAGGCCGCGGTGCGGTTCTCACACCGCCGAAGCAGGCGGCTTCCCCTTAACCGCACGAGCCGACAACGCGTTCGCCACGAACGTCAATTCGCCGTCGAACTCCGCGGGCCGGTCGTCCCCGGTGTGCCGAGCGGTCGCGTGCCGATGGGTAACAGCGCGGGCAAGCAGCCCGGATGCGTTGTCGATGTCCGCCCCGGCGAGCCGTCCTCCGGTCGCGGCCACGATCACCGACCGCATCAGCCGGACCAGTTGCTGGAAGCGTTCGGACAGCGCGTCGCGGACCACGTGGTGCGTGTCGGCCTCGCGCCACAGCAGGTGCGAGAGCCCGAGCGAACCGGTGAAGCGGCGGTCGAGTTCGCCGACCAGTCTGCGCAGGGAACCCGCCAGGTCGCCGGGAACGACGACCGCGGCGGGTTCGATGCGTTCGTCCGGCAAGCGGTCGACCAGGGCGGCCAGCAGGTCGGACTTGCGGCGGAAGTAATAGTGGACCAGGCCCTTCGGGACCCCGGCGCGCTCCGCGATGCGGGACGTCGGGGTCGCTTCGAAGCCGGACTCGGCGAACAGCTCCTCCGCCGCGCACAGGATCCGTTCTTTCGCCGAGTCGTCGGTCATCTCCGCCTTCCTCCCCTCCGCCACCCTCAACGGAGTGGCTTCGCCACGCTCGAGTCAATCCGTCCTAGCCGGAGCTCCGCTGCCCCGTCAGTGCTGGCCCGCCATCCGGTGGGCGGCGTTGGCCTCCGGCATCGCGGCCGCGCCGGCGATGATCGTCAGCGCACCGCCGACCCAGGACGTCCACGACGCCCCGTTGAATTCCGTATACCCCATCACCCACGGCGCGATGAACAGCAACGCGCCGAGGACGATCTGCACGCCCTCGCCGTAAACCATGCTCGGCGTCGCGAGCGACACCAGGCCGTCGATCGCGATCAGCGCACCGAGGACCACCATCGTCCACACCATCGTGGTGTTCGTGCTCAGCCAAAGGGGTGAAAGAGCGGCGACAACACCAATCACGACCTCGGCCCAGTCATAGGGCCGCGTCCAGGCGCGCGTCGAGACTTCACTCATTCGTGCTCACCTCCGCCGGAAAAGAGCCGTTCAGGGAGATTTCCCACTGCCGACTATGCGCCTTGACTGGCCAGCCGGTCAAGATTCGTGCGTCACACTTCGACTCGTGTCCGGGGTCTGTGTCTCGTACAGTGAGGCCCCCCGGTTACCGACGAGTAATTTCGTGCTGTCGCGTGCCGCGACCGACCCCCTGGAGGTTCCCGATGTCGCACCTCGACGAGATCCAGCAGGCGATCCTGAACGGCCGCCTCGACGCGATCGCCGAGCTGCCCGTGCCCGAGAGCTACCGGGGCGTCACCGTGCACGCGGACGAGGTCGACATGTTCGAAGGCCTCGAAAGCCGGGACAAGGACCCGCGCCGCTCGCTGCACGTCGACGACGTCCCGACGCCCGAGCTCGGCCCCGGCGAGGCGCTGGTCGCCGTCATGGCCAGCGCGATCAACTACAACACCGTCTGGACGTCGATCTTCGAGCCGATCCCGACGTTCAAGTTCCTGCGCAAGTACGGGAAGCTCTCGCCGCTGGCCAAGCGGCACGACCTGCCGTACCACGTGGTCGGCTCGGACCTGTCCGGCGTGGTGCTGCGCACCGGCGCGGGCGTGCACAACTGGAAGCCCGGCGACGAGGTCGTCGCGCACTGCCTGAACGTCGAGCTGGAAGGCCCGGACGGGCACAACGACACGATGCTCGACACCGAGCAGCGGATCTGGGGCTTCGAGACGAACTTCGGCGGGCTCGCCGAGATCGCGCTGGTCAAGGCCAACCAGCTGATGCCGAAGCCGGCGCATCTGACCTGGGAGGAGTCCGCCTCCCCCGGGCTGGTGAACTCGACCGCGTACCGGCAGCTGGTGTCGCGCAACGGCGCGGACATGAAGCAGGGCGACGTCGTGCTGATCTGGGGCGCGTCGGGCGGGCTCGGCTCGTACGCGACGCAGTACGCGCTCAACGGCGGCGCGATCCCGGTGTGCGTCGTGTCCAGCCCGGAGAAGGCGGAGATCTGCCGGAAACTCGGCGCGGAGCTGATCATCGACCGCACCGCCGAGGGGTACAAGTTCTGGAAGAACGAGACCGAGCAGGACCCGAAGGAATGGCAGCGGTTCGGCGCGAAGATCCGCGAGCTGACCGGCGGCGAGGACCCGGACATCGTGTTCGAGCACCCGGGCCGCGAGACCTTCGGCGCGTCCGTCTACGCCGCGCGCAAGGGCGGAACCATCGTCACGTGCGCGTCGACCTCGGGCTACATGCACCAGTACGACAACCGGTACCTGTGGATGAACCTGAAGCGGATCATCGGCTCGCACTTCGCGAATTACCGCGAATCGTGGGAGGCCAACCGGCTGATCGCGAAGGGCCTCATCCACCCGACGCTGTCGAAGACGTACTCGCTCGAGGAGACCGGCCAGGCCGCCCTTGACGTGCACCGCAACGCGCACCAGGGCAAGGTCGGCGTGCTCGCCCTCGCCCCGGAAGAAGGGCTCGGCGTCCGCGACGAGGAACTGCGCGCCAAGCACCTCGACGGAATCAACGCCTTCCGCGGCGCGTGAGGGCAGACCACCTGCCTCTTCGGTCCGGCCGCTCGCCGCACGAGCGGCCGGACCCCGTGGGTGCTCACCCGTCCGTGACCGCGGAGCGACTACGGTGGTGGCATGAGTCTTGGCGATGAACGCGAACTCGTGCCGCTGGGAGCCGGCTTCGACGTAGCGAAGCGGGGATACAGCCGGGCGCAGGTCGACGAGCACCTGGAACGGCTCGACGGCGACCTGAAGATGCTCACCGCCGACCGCGACGCCGCCATCGCCCAGTCCGGCGATCTGGCCAGGCAGCTCGAAGTCGCGCGCGGCGAGATCGCCGACCTCCGCGGTCAGGTCGACCGGCTCGCGCAGCCGCCGACGAGCGTCGAAGGCCTGTCCGAGCGCCTCCAGCGGATGCTGCGGCTGGCGCAGGACGAGGCCGCCGACACCCGCGCCCGCGCCGAGGCCGAAGCCGGCCACATCCGGGCCAAGGCGGAGACCGACGCCAGCGCCATGCGCGCCCGGTACGAGCAGCTGCTCACCGAGCTCGACCTGCGCCGCAAGGAAATGGAAGCCGAGCACCGCAAGGTGCTCGAGGACGCGCGCGCCGAGGCCAAGCGGATCACCGACGAGGCCGAGGCCGAGCGCAAGAAGCTCGACGCGGAGTCCGAGGCCCGCCGCACGCAGGTCGAGGAAGACTTCGAGATCGCCATGGCCACCCGCCGCGCCGAGGCGATGCGCGTGCTGGCCGAGCAGGAGGCGGCCAGCAAGGCCGAGGCCGAGCGCCGGGTCCGCGAGGCCGCCGAGGACGCGGCCGCGATCCGGGCGAAGGTGCTGGAAGAGGAGACGGCCGCGAAGGCCGACATCGACCGTCGCCAGCGCGAATCGGTCGCCGACGCGAACAAGCGCCGCCAGGACTCGATCACCGAGGCCAACGCGCGCCTCGCGGAAGCGGCCGACGAGGCCCGCCGCCGCGTCCGCACCGCCACCGACGAGTCCAACCGCCGGATCACCCAGGCCAACGAGCGGGTCGAGGCCCTGCGCACGGTCCGGGCGAGCCTGGCCGAGCAGGTCCGGTCGGCGCGCACCGTGCTGGCCGAGGCGCAGCACGTGCTCGGCGAGACCGACGGCGCCGTTCCCGCGGACATCAAGGCCGCGGTCGACGAGGCCAACGGGTCCGGGCCGAAGTCCGGCACCAACGGCTCTTCGGCAAGCGGCTCGCAGGGCGGTGCCACCGCGGCGGGCAGCAGCAAGCCCGGCGCTCCGTTCGGCCAGAACCCCGCTGGTCAGAGCCCCAAGAACGCCCCGGTGAACAGCGCCAAGCCCGCAGCGAACCGCGACGTCGAGCAGACCGTCCGGCTGCGGACTTCCGACGTGCCCAAGCCGCAGCCGCAACCGCGCCCGGCGGGAAAACCGACTGGCGAGTAACCTTCCCCCGCGAAGGGGCCGCGCCGCCCCGCTGACCGATTCG
The DNA here is from genome assembly GCF_053587275.1 of Amycolatopsis sp. NPDC003676. Lineage (NCBI taxonomy): Bacteria > Bacillati > Actinomycetota > Actinomycetes > Pseudonocardiales > Pseudonocardiaceae > Amycolatopsis > Amycolatopsis sp. NPDC003676. The sequence goes on along the minus strand of NZ_JBSFNS010000069.1, from coordinate 18,062 downwards.
CCGGGAGGTTGTGGATGGCTGTCTATCGGACTGTGGTGGTGGGCACGGACGGGTCCGACTCGTCCTTCGCCGCGGTGGACAAGGCCGCCGGGGTGGCTGCCGACGCGGGAGCGACTCTGGTCGTTGTCTGCGCGTACCACCCGGCCAGCCGCCAAGACGTCGAACGCGCGCAAGACGAACTGGGCGACGAGGCCTACCAGGTCGTCGGGTCCGCGCCCGCTGAGGACACGCTGCAGTCCGCACGGGACCGGGCGGCGAAGGCCGGTGCCACGAACATCGAGACGGTCGCGCTGGAGGGTCAGCCGGTCGACATGCTGCGGAAGGTCGTGAAGGACCGCAAAGCCGACCTGCTGGTGGTCGGCAACCGCGGCCTGAACACCCTCGCCGGGCGGATCCTGGGCTCGGTCCCGTCGGAAGTAGCCCGGAAGTCGGGCGTCGACGTGCTGATCGTGCACACCACCTGAGTCCGTGGCCGATTCTTCCCGGGACCTGCAGCAGCGCCTGGAACGCGCCCTGCTCGGCGGGCCCCGCCGCTACACCCGGCTCGAGGTAGCGAAACGAGCCGGCGTACCCGAAGAACGCTCGCGCCGGCTGTGGCGGGCGCTGGGTTTCGCCACCGTCGAAGACGACGAGATGGTGTTCACCGACGCCGACGTCGAAGCCATGCGCATCGCCGACGGTTTGGTGAGCTCCGGCCTGGTCGCCCCCGGCATGGAAGTAGCGGTGACCCGTGCCCTCGGCCAGCATCTCTCCCGGCTGGCCGAGTGGCAGGTCCACATGCTGTGGGAACTGATCACCGACAACCCTGAACTGGCCCGCAGCGACCGCCAAGTCACCCGCCTAGTGGAACGCCTGCTCCCCGAACTGGAGCAGGTGCAAAACTACGTCTGGCGCCGCCACCTGGCCGCCTTCGCAGGCCGCGCCTTCGCCAGCCCAGACGAAGACCTGGAAACGCGCGCCCTAGTAGTCGGCTTCGTAGACATGGTCGGCTACACCCGCTTCACCAGAGAAGCCGACGAAGAAGAGCTGACGCAGGTCCTGGACGGCTTCGAATCCCTAGCCACCGAGGTCATCGCAGAACACCACGGCCGAGTAGTGAAGATGATCGGCGACGAAGTCCTCTTCGTCACCGACTCCCCCGCCGACGGCGCGGAAATCGCCCTGACGCTAGCCGAACGCACCGGCTCGGATGACGGCCTGCCCGCCGTCCGAGCCGGAATGGCGTCAGGCCGGGTGCTCTCCCGCTTCGGGGATGTCTACGGCTCCGTCGTGAACCTGGCCGCCCGCCTCACGTCAGCCGCCCGCCCCGGAACCGTACTGGTAGACCGAGAACTGGCCGGACAGTTGGAGTCGCTACCGGAATTCGACCTCCGCACCCGGCGCCCCATCGCAGTACGCGGCTACAACCGCCTACGCCCGTCGGCCCTCCGCAGGGCTAAGGACAAACCCACCGGCCGCTTCGCGTCTTCCCAGCAACTGGCCGCGGAAATGCTGGGCCTAGGCGACCCCGCTCCGCCCGAAACCCCGGAGCAAGACGACTTCCCCACCCCCGCCGGGCCACGCAAACGCCGCCGACGCCGCTGAACGTACGTGAGGGGAACCCTGAGGGAATCTGATTCCCTCAGGGTTCCCCTCACGACCTTCCTTCCGCACGCCGCGCCGCGCCGCGATGGCTCCTTCACGAACCTAGATTCCCTCAAGGGCCCCTTCACGGACCGCCCACCCCCGCCAGAACGCGCCCCAATGCGGCGTTGGGTGCATCCCACGCACCCAATGCCGCATTCGGTGCATCTGACGCACCCAACGCCACATTGGGGCGCTAGCCCCAACCCACTCACAAACCGCAGCCGACGCACCCAACGATCGAGGCACCCAGCCGTGCGCCCCACCACCCAACCGCCACCGACGCACCCAACGATCGAGGCACCCAGCCGTGCGCCCCACCACCCAACCGCCACCCGGTGCACCCAACGATCGAGGCACCCAGCCCCACCCCCGCACCCCGATATAAAGCGTCCCTGCGGTCTGGGGGTGCTTGTCAAGGCATCTTTCCCGCCTTGACAAGCACCCCCGAACCGTCAGGACAATCAAGCTTCGGGGTGGTGGCCCCCACCCGGGCGCAATGTCGCCGCCAGGCGACGAGCCGCCCGAGAACGAGAAACCCCCCACGACCAGCGAGTCTCCCCAGGAACTCGAACCGGACCGGGGTAACCTCCCCCTTTGTGCGGTCAACCCTCGAACGTCCCTCCGAACGCGTCTGCTCCGCGTTCGGCAGCGACGCCGACGCCATCACCCTCCTCCCGGACTCCGAATCCTGGCAGTGCAACGACGTAGTCTTCAAACGCGTCAAAGACCGCTCCCAAGCCCTATGGACCGCCCGGGCGCTGGATTTCGCCGAAGACCCAGGCCTGCGCATCTCCAAACCAGTCCGCTCAAGAGACGGCCGCTGGATAGTCGGCGACTGGTCAGCCTGGCGATACCTCCCCGGCACCACCGAACACCGCTGCGAAGAATCCATCCTGGCCGCAGTCAAACTGCACCGAGCCACCGCGGACCTCCCCCGCCCAGACTTCCTCTCCTCCCGCGACGACCGCGACGCGATCGCCGACCGAATCGCTTGGGAAGAACAAGACCGCCCGCTCCCTGAGGAAAAAGGCGGCCGCTGGTTCGAAATCCTCGCCCCGGCCCGCCGCCCGATCAAACTCCCGCACCAGGTCGCCCACGGCGAACTCCTGGCCGGTCTCCTCTTCGACGGCGACGCGGCCCCTGGCGTAGTCGATTTCGTCCCGTATTACCGCCCAGGCGAATGGGGCGCGGCCATTGCCGCCGTCGACTCCCTGATCTGGGGCGGAGCCACCGGAGCCCTCCTCGAACGCTGGGCGCATCTCCCCGAATGGCCCCAGCTCCTCTTGCGTGCCATCCTCTTCCGCCTGGCCTCGCACGCGCTGGACCCCCGCTCCACCAACGCCGCTCTGGACGGCCTGCGCGCAGCCGCCCGCGAGGTCAGCGCGGTCCTCTGACTCACCGCGCGCCCCCGCTGTGACGGCGGGCAATGTCAACTCCCCGAAACATTCCGGCACATTGAGGTAACACAGCGTCCTTACCGTCGGGTCATCGCCGACCCGAGGAGCGCTTGTGCCGCACGTCGACACACATTGCCCGTACTGCGCCTTGCAGTGCGGGATGCGCCTGGCTGAGACCCGGGTCACCCCAAGGGATTTCCCGGTCAACGCGGGCGGGCTGTGCCAGAAAGGCTGGACCGCCGGTTCGCTCCTGAAGTCCGGCGCACGACTGACCTCGCCGCTGCTCCGGCGAGACGGCGAACTGCAGCCGGTTTCCTGGGACGAGGCACTGGATTTCGTCGCGGCTCGCCTGCAAGCATCGCGACAGACATATGGCGCGGACTCGGTAGCGGTGTTCGGCGGTGGCGGTCTCACCAACGAAAAGGCTTACCTGCTCGGGAAATTCGCCCGAATCGCACTCGGAACGGCGCAAATCGACTACAACGGCCGATTCTGCATGTCCTCCGCCGCCGCGGCCGGAATCCGCGCGTTCGGCGTGGACCGCGGACTTCCTTTCCCCGTAACCGATCTCGCGGGCGCGGACGTAGTCCTGCTCGCCGGAGCGAACCCGGCCGAGACGATGCCGCCGTTCATGCAGCATCTGGACGGCGCGGAATTGATCGTCATCGACCCGCGCCGCACCCCGACCGCCGAACGCGCCGCGTTGCACCTCGCACCCGCGCCGGGAACGGATCTTGCGCTGGTGTTGGGAATTCTGCACGCGGTCGTCGCCGAAGGATACCTGGACAAGTCCTATGTGGATCTTCGAACGGCCGGGTTCGATGAGATGTGGCGGATTGCCGCGACCTGGTGGCCGGAGCGAGTCGAGCGAGTGACCGGCGTCTCGGCGGCGGATCAGCGCCGGGCGGCGGAAATGCTGGCGCGGGCGGCCAACGCGTATGTGCTTACCGGGCGCGGGACGGAACAGCACGCGTCCGGCACCGCGACCGTCGGCGGGTGGATCAACCTCGCGCTGGCGCTGGGATTGCCGGGCCGTGCCGGATCCGGGTTCGGCTGTCTGACCGGTCAGGGCAACGGCCAGGGCGGACGCGAGCACGGGCAGAAGGCGGATCAACTGCCGGGGTATCGCAAGATCGACGATCCGGCGGCGCGTGCGTACGTAGCCGGAGTTTGGGGTGTGCCAACGGAAAGCTTGCCGGGGCCAGGACGTTCCGCGGTCGAGTTGCTCGATGAGTTGGGCGATTCGATCAAGGCGTTGCTTGTGTTCGGAAGCAATCCGGTGGTGTCCGCGCCACGGTCGGCTCGCGTGCAGGACCAGTTGGCTGAACTGGATCTTCTCGTGGTGGCGGACTTCGTGCTGTCGGAAACCGCGGAACTGGCCGACGTGGTTTTCCCGGTGCCGCAATGGGCCGAGGAGGAGGGCACGTTGACCAACCTCGAAGGCCGGGTGCTGCTGCGGCAGCGATCGATCGAACCGCCCGACGGAGTACGCAGCGATCTGTCGCTCTTGCGTGAACTCGCCGTCCGAATGGGACAGCCAGCCGAGAGGTTCCCGGACGACGCGACGAAGGTCTTCGAGGAACTGCGTACCGCGTCTAAGGGCGGAGCTGCGGACTACTTCGGGGTGACTTACGAACGGCTGCGGTCCGGGGAAGCGTTGCACTGGCCGGTTCCGGACCAGGAACACCGGGGCACGCCGCGAATGTTTCTCGACGGATTCGCCCACCCGGACGGACGGGCGCGGTTCGCGGAAGTTGACCACAGTGGACCCGCCGAGCTGCCGGACGAGGTGTTTCCGTTGCAGGCCACGACCGGTCGAGTGCTGCAGCACTACCAATCCGGTGCGCAGACTCGCCGGATCGCGGAGTTGACGGCGGTCGTGCCGGAGGTGTTCGTCGAGGTTCATCCGGACACTGCGGCGCGGTCCGGGCTGGCCGACGGCGATCACGCGGTGGTGCGGTCGCGGCGCGGGGAGACGGTCGCGCGGGTGCGGTGCGTGTCGTCGATGCGGGCGGATCTGGTCTTTATGCCGTTCCACTTTCCCGGTGCGGCGCGAGCGAATCTGGTGACTAACCCGGCGCTCGACCCGGTGAGCCGGATGCCGGAGTTCAAGGTGTGCGCGGTGTCGTTGGCGAGGGCGGAAGCATGAGCGCGCGGAACGTCGTCATCATTGGATACGGAATGGCCGGTGCCCGGCTCGCGGACGAGATCCGGCGGCGCGACCCAGAAGCGGACCGCGTACGGCTGACGGTGCTCGGCGAAGAGCCGCATCCCGCGTACAACCGGGTACTTCTGTCCACTGTGGTCGCTGGCGGGATGAACCCGGAAACGGTGCGGCTGCACGATTCCGAGTGGGCGGCGCAGACGCGGGTCGACCTCCGGCTCGGAACACGGGTGACGCGAATCGATCCGGCGCGACGGGTCGTCTGTACCGAAACCGAGGATTTCCCTTACGACGCAGTAGTCCTCGCGACCGGGGCCGCGCCTTGGTTGCCGCCGGTCGAAGGGCTCGAACTCGGGCCGGAGGTCGTGACGTTCCGGACGCTGGACGACTGTGCGCGCATCGTGGACGCCGCACGCCCGGGTGCACCGGTCGCGGTACTCGGCGGCGGGCTGCTCGGCCTGGAGGCCGCACGAGGTCTGGCCGGTCGCGGAGCGAACGTGACAGTGGTGCACCCGCAGCCGCATGTGCTGGAACGGCAACTAGATTCCGGCGCTGGCCGAGTGCTGGCGCGCCGGTTGGCGGAGCTGGGCGTGACGTTCCGGTTCGAGGTAACGGCCGCCCGGCACCTTCCCGGCGATGGCTTGAAGCTCGACGACGGCAGCTTCGTCCCCGCTGACCTTGTGGTCGTCGCGGCCGGGGTGCGTCCGGAGACGTCGCTCGCCGAAGCCGCCGGGCTCGAAGTGGATCGCGGCATCCTGGTCGACGATCTACTTAGGACTAGTGACGGCCGCATCCACGCACTGGGCGACTGCGCCCGCCACCCGGGAGCGCCAGCGGGATTGGTGCAACCCGCGTGGGAGCAGGCTGCCGTGCTGGCGGACTTGCTCACCGGTGCGGACGCCACGGCGCGGTATCGCGGCACTCGCACGGTAACCCGGCTCAAGGCCCGCGACATCGATCTCGCCGCCCTCGGCGAAACGCAGGTGACCAGCGAGGACGCCGCTGCCGAGGTCGTGACCTTCGACGATCCGTCCGGCGGCCGGTACGGCAAGCTCGTCGTCCGCGGCGACCGGGTGACCGGCGCGATCCTGCTCGGCTTGCCGGACGCGGCGGCGACCGTGACGCAGCTGCACGACCGAGGCACGCCAGTGCCCGAAGACCGGCTCGCGGTTCTGCTCGGCCGCGCGTTGCCCGCGGGCGCGCCGACGGCGGCGAGCCCGGCCGATCTCCCTTCGTCCACAGTGATCTGCCGCTGCAACGCGGTGACCAAAGGCCGGCTGATCGAAGCCTGGCGGGGTGGCGCCACCGACGCTGCCGCACTCGCTCGCACCACCCGCGCCACCACGGGATGCGGCAGCTGCCGCGACACGGTCGGCGCGGTCGCGGACTGGCTGGCCGCGCAATGACCGCCCCCGGTAACGAGGAGGACGCCATGACCCGCCGCCTGATCGAGCATTGGGATCCCGAGGACGACGAGTTCTGGGAGACGACCGGGAAGCGCGTCGCCCGGCGCAACCTGTGGTTTTCCGTGTTCTCCGAGCACATCGGCTTCTCGATCTGGACATTGTGGTCAGTCGTGGTGCTGTTCATGGGCCCGGCTTACGGATTCAGCGCGGCGGACAAGTTCCTGCTCGTCTCCACGCCGACGGTGGTCGGCGCGATCATGCGCATTCCGTACACCTTCGCGGTCGCGCGATTCGGCGGTCGCAATTGGACGGTCATCAGCGCGCTGCTGCTGCTCATCCCGACTGTGCTGACCGCGATCGTGCTGCACCCGGGAACCTCGCTCGGAACATTCGTGCTGATGGCCGCGCTCGGCGGGGTCGGCGGCGGAAACTTCGCCTCGTCGATGACAAACATCAACACCTTCTATCCGGAACGGCACAAAGGCTGGGCACTGGGGTTGAACGCCGGTGGCGGAAACCTCGGCGTCGCGGTGATTCAGCTTGTCGGACTCCTCGTGATCGGCACCGCTGGTGCGACTGCGCCGCGACTGGTGCTCTACATCTACCTTCCCTTGATCGTCATCGCGGCGACGTGCGCCGCGTTGTTCATGGACAACCTGGCCAGCGTTCGCGGTGACACCAAAGCGATGCGTGAGGTAGTCCGTTATGGACACACCTGGGTCATGTCGCTGCTGTACGTCGGCACGTTCGGTTCCTTCATCGGTTACAGCTTCGCCTTCGGTTTGGTGCTGCAGAACCAGTTCGGCCGGACGCCGTTGCAGGCGGCCGCGGTGACCTTCCTCGGTCCGCTGCTGGGCTCGCTGTCGCGGCCGATCGGCGGGTGGCTGTCGGACCGCATCGGCGGCGGCCGGGTCACCTTCGCGACCTTCGGGGCGATGGCGTTGGCGACCGTGGCGCTGGTGTTGGCTTCCTCGGCTGACTCGCTGGCGACGTTCACCGCCGCGTTCATCGTTCTGTTCGTGCTCACCGGAATCGGCAACGGGTCGACGTACAAGATGATCCCGGCGATTTTCCAGGTGAAGGCGCGGGCGGCGATTCAGGCCGGTGCGGACGAGGCGACGGAATTGCGGAACGCTCGCCGCCTGTCCGGCGCGTTGATCGGCTTGGCGGGTGCGATCGGCGCGCTGGGCGGGTTGTTCATCAACCTCGCGTTCCGGCAGTCGTTCGCCACCGCGCACAGCGGTGTTCCGGCGTTCGTCGGATTCCTGGTCTTCTACGCGGTGTGCGTGGGTGTGACGTGGTTCGGCTACTTGCGCAAGCCGGCGGTGCGCGCGCAGGTGGCGTTGGCAGGAGCGGAGGTCTGAAATGCCTACAGTGGTGGTCGCCGGGCACGGAATGGTCGCGCACCGGTTCGTGGAGGCACTTCGCGCGGCAGACGCGGCGGGCGAATGGCGGGTTGTCGTCTTCGGCGAGGAGAACCGTCCCGCGTACGACCGGGTCGCGCTGACCTCCTATGTGGACAGTTGGGATCCGGCGGCGTTGGCGTTGCCGGGATCGGATTACGCCGGAGACGACGCGGTCGAGCTTCGTCTCGGCGAGGTCGTCGTTTCGGTGGATCGCGAAGCCAAGACGGTGACGACGGCGGCCGGGCACGTGCAGCCGTATGACTCATTGGTGCTGGCTACCGGCTCTCGTCCGTTCGTGCCGCCGGTTCCGGGCCGGGACCTGCCGGGTGTCTTCGTGTATCGGACTATTGAAGACCTCGACGCCATTCGCGCGGCGGCTGAACGGCAAGGACGCGGCCGCCGGGCGGCCGTGGTGATCGGCGGCGGTCTGCTCGGGCTGGAAGCCGCGAAGGCGTTGCGGGACATGGGCTTGTCGCCGCACGTCGTGGAGATGGCCCCGCGGTTGATGCCGTTGCAGGTCGACGATGGCGGCGGCGGGCTTCTGCGACGGCTCATCGCGAACCTTGACGTGACTGTCCACACAGGAACTTCCACCGACGCGATCGAGGCCGACGGATCTCGGCTGCTGGCGCGGCTGGGCAACGGCACGGAGCTGGACGTCGACCTGGTGGTCTTCTCCGCCGGTGTCCGGCCTCGGGACGATCTGGCCCGGGAATCCGGTTTGGACGTCGGCGAGCGCGGCGGCGTGCTGGTCGACGCGACCTGCCGGACCAGTGATTCGGCGGTCTACGCGATCGGCGAATGCGCGGCCGTCGAGGGCCGCGTGTACGGCATTGTCGCGCCGGGATACGCGATGGCGGAGGTGGTCGCGGCGCAGCTCACCGGCACCACGGCGAGCTTCCCCGAACCGGACACCGCGACGAAGCTGAAGCTGATGGGCGTGGACGTCGCCAGCTTCGGCGACGCGCACGCGGCCACCGAAGGAGCGCTCGAAGTCGCGGTGAACGACGCCGTGGCCGGGACGTACAAGAAGCTCGTGGTCACCGACGACGGCCGGACGCTGCTCGGCGGGGTCTTGGTCGGCGACGCCGCGGAGTACAACACGTTGCGCGCGTTGGTCGGTCGTCCGCTGCCTGCTGACCCGGGCGCGTTGCTCTCCCCGGCCGGTGGCGGCGCGGCGGTCGGCGTCGACGCATTGCCGGACGAGGCGCAGGTTTGTTCGTGCAACGGGGTTTCCAAGGGCACGTTGACCCGCGCGATCACCGAGGACGGCTGCGATTCGGTCGGGAAGCTGAAGGCGTGCACGCGGGCGGGAACCTCGTGCGGCTCGTGCGTGCCGATGCTCGCGAAGCTGCTGAACGCGTGCGGCGTCGAGCAGTCGAAGGCGTTGTGCGAACACTTCACGCAGTCGCGCGCGGAGCTATTCGAGATCATCCGGGCGACGCAAATGACGACGTTCAGCGAGGTGGTGAGCCGGTACGGCACCGGGACCGGTTGTGCGGTCTGCAAACCCGCGGTGGCGTCGATCCTGGCGACGCTGGGCAACGGCCACATCCTCGGCGGCGAGCAGGCCTCGCTGCAGGACACGAATGACCGGTTCCTCGCGAACATGCAGCGCAACGGCAGCTATTCGGTCGTGCCGCGAATTCCCGGCGGGGAGATCACGCCGGAGAAGCTGATGGTGATCGCGCAAGTCGCGCAGGACTTCGGGCTGTACACGAAGATCACCGGCGGACAGCGGATCGACCTGTTCGGGGCCACTGTGGACCAGTTGCCGGAGATCTGGCGGCGGCTGGTCGACGCGGGCTTCGAGTCCGGGCATGCGTACGGAAAGTCGTTGCGCACAGTCAAATCCTGCGTCGGTTCGACTTGGTGCCGGTATGGCGTGCAGGACAGCGTAGGGCTGGCGATCGACTTGGAACTGCGGTATCGCGGGCTGCGTTCTCCGCACAAGATCAAGGCCGGAGTGTCCGGGTGTGCCCGGGAATGTGCTGAAGCGCGCGGCAAGGACTTCGGTGTGATCGCCACCGAACACGGATGGAACCTTTACGTCGGCGGCAACGGCGGCGCGACGCCTCGGCACGCGGAGCTCCTGGTGTCTGATGTGGACACGGAAACGCTGGTGCGCACGATCGACCGGTTCCTGATGTTCTACGTGCGCACGGCGGATCGGCTGCAACGCACGGCGCCGTGGATCGAGGAACTGGACGGCGGGCTCGACCACCTGCGCGCGGTGATCGTGGACGACAGCCTCGGCATTTGTGAGGACCTGGACGCGGCGATGGCGAAACACGTCGAGGGCTACACCGACGAATGGCGCGGGGTGCTGGAGGATCCGGACAAGCTGGCGCGGTTCAGTTCGTTCGTGAACGCGCCGGGGACGCCGGATCCGTCGATTTCGTTCCGCGAGGAGCGGGAGCAGCGGATCCCGGTGCTGCTGGGAGTTCCGGAGGTGCGGCGATGACCATGACTTCACCCTGGACCGCGGTGTGCGCGGCCGCGGACATCCCGGAGTTCTCCGGAGCCGCCGCGCTGGTCGACGGCCACCAAGTCGCGGTGTTCCACGCTGGCGACGGCTGGTACGCACTGTCCAATTGGGATCCGATCAGCGGCGCGGCGGTGCTCTCGCGCGGGATTGTCGGCGACGCCGGGGGAGAGCCGGTGGTCGCGTCGCCGGTCTACAAAGAACGGTTCTCCCTGCGTAGTGGCGCGTGTCTGGACGCAGAAGGAGTTTCGGTGCCGGTGTACCCGGTTCGCGTACGGGACGGGGTGATCGAGGTGGGATCACCGTGACGGACGTCCGGCCACTGGCCGGGTTCACGGTAGGAATCACGGCAGCGCGCCGAGCTGAAGAGCTGGGCGCGCTGCTCGTGCGCCAGGGTGCGGCTGTCCGTTATGGACCGGCGATCCGCATCGTGCCGCTGGCCGACGACACCGAACTGCACGCGGCGACGATGCGGTTGCTGGAGTCCCCAGTGGACATTGTGGTGGCGACGACCGGGATCGGCTTTCGCGGCTGGATCGAGGCTGCGGAAGGCTGGGGCCTTGGCGAGAAGGTGCTCGACCATCTGTCGAACGCGTCGATGCTGACGCGCGGTCCGAAGGCCGCCGGAGCGGTGCGGACGGCGGGATTGGCGGAGGACTATTCGCCCGCGTCGGAGAGCAACGCGGAGCTGCTGCAGTACCTGACCAAGTCCGGAGTGGACGGACGGCGGATCGCGCTTCAGCTGCACGGCGAACCGCTCCCGTACTTCGCGGAGGCCCTTCGGCGGGCGGGCGCCGAGGTGATCGAGATCCCGGTGTACCGCTGGGTGGCTCCGGCTGATCCAGGACCGCTCGACCGGCTGTTGGACGCGGTACTGGAAGGAACGATCGACGCTCTGCCGTTCACCAGCGCGCCCGCCGCTGCTTCGACGGTCGCGATGGCGCGGCGGACTGGCCGGCTCGGTGAGCTGATCGAGGTATTGAGCAACCGGGTGGTCGTGGCGTGCGTCGGGCCGATTGCGGCCGGGCCGCTCGCCTCGCTGGGTATTCCGACTGTCCAACCGAGACGGTCGCGGATCGGCGCGTTGGCGAGAACCGTCGCCGACACCTTGGTCACTGCCTCGCCGACGCTGTACGCCGCAGGTCATGTGCTGCAGGTCCGCGGCACTGGCGCACTGGTCGACGGCGAATGGCGCGAGATCGCTCCCGCACCGATGGCGCTCTTGCGCGCGCTCGCACGACAACCTGGCCGGGTCGTCGCGCGCCGAGAACTCTCCGCCGAGCTTCCCTCAGGCGGCGAGGCCCACGCGGTGGAGACGGCGATCGGCCGGCTGCGGACCTCGCTCGGCGGTGCCGGAGTAGTGCAGACGGTGGTCAAGCGCGGCTATCGGCTGGCGGTGGATCCCAGCGACACCCCGGTGTCGATCGGCTAACCTCGGCCTGGTGCGGATGGTCTCCATTCCGGCGGGAACGGTGACGCTCACCGACCGGCGGACAGAACGCAGCTGGACAGTCGACGTGCCCGCGTTCGAACTGGGCGCGATCCCGGTCACCCAGGAGCAATACAACGGCGGCGGAGATCTGCCCGCGGTCGAGGTGTCCTGGTTGGACGCTGTGCGGTTCTGCAACACACTGTCCGAACGCGACGGACTGCCGCCCGCGTACCTGATCGGCGACGAAGTGGAGTGGGACCGATCCGCTTCCGGCTACCGGCTGCCTACTGAAGCTGAATGGGAACACGCTTGCCGCGCTGGCACCGAAGGTCCTAGGTATGGCGACCTGGACGAGATCGCCTGGTACGAGGGAAACTCCGGCGCCCGGCTGCATCGGCCCGGTGAGAAGCGTCCGAATGCGTGGGGCGCTTACGACTTGCTCGGCAACACCTGGGATTGGTGCTGGGATCTCTACGATCCGGCGGTCTACGGCGAGTATCGAGTGCTCAAGGGCGGCGGCTGGGCGGACGAACACTGGAGCGTCCGGGTGTCGGTGCGCCGCCGGAGCCACCCGACCTTCCGGGTGGACGATGTCGGCTTCCGTATCGCGCGGTCCAGTTAGGACTGTGCGGAGTCCCACCAGGACAGGATCCGGGTGCCGTACAGCGTCAGCCATTTCGAGGGTTGTCCGGCGGGGACATCGACCTCGAACCACATGTCGCCGTTGAGCCGACCGTCCTGCAGCCAGGTTCCGTCCGGCTGCCGGGCGGCGCGAACCCGTTCCACCGCGTCGGCGAGCCGCGGGTCGGGCGGAATGTCGTCCACGATGGAGGCTTCGCGGAAGTGCTCGACCGCGTTGATCGCGCTGTAATGCCACCGCACCGGATACGCGAAATGATCCACCCACGACGCCACCTGCTCACCGGTCGAGAGCCGGTACAGCAGACGGCGTTCCAGCAGATACTCCTCACCGGCACGGCGGGCGGCGTGCGTCTCGTCGGTGCCGCCGGTCGCGATGTCGTAGGCGAGCAGGCCCTTCACCGCGTTCAGCGTCGAGTGGAACGACGAGCGTTTCGACCCGTCGACCCATTCGCAGTTCCAGCCGCCGTCGGCCAGTTGATGTTCGGTGAACCAATGGGCGAGCTGGGAGACGTCCACGCCGAGCCAGCCGCCGTTCGCGAGGGTCCAGGCGTTGATGCAGACGTCGACCTCGCCATCCCAGTATGGCAAATCGTGGTATTCCCACCGGGAATTCTCGGCGATCAATTCCGCAGTGCGCCGGGCGCGCAGTACGGCCGGATCCATGCCCCATTCACGCAGCATGTTGAGCGACCAGGTGGTGGCTGTCCACGGCTGTCCGGTGTCCGGGCCGGGTGTGAACTCCGCCGGGAAGAACGCGCCACCGGCCCACTGTCCGTCCGGGTCCTGCTTCGCGAGGAGTTGCGCGCCGAAGCCCTCGGTCGCGATCTTGTGCCGGGTGGCCGTCCAGACCTCGGGCGGCGCGTCCGCTAAGTCCCGTTCGACCTGCCAGCGCAGCGTCGGGTCTGAGTCGAGCAGCCATTTCAGCACGTCAGGGACTTTAGCCCGCCGGTCAACCCCACGTCACGGAAAAGTCTTGGTAGCCCCGTGCGGACGCGACCCGGGCCGCCTCGTCCTCCGCGGTTTGGCGGTCTGAGCGGCGGAGCGGATCGAATTCGGCGAGCGTGAAGGCCAGCCGTTTGCCGGACGCTTTCATGCGCCAGGTGCCCATGATCTCGCCGTCGACCAATAGCGCACCGGGACTGCCGAGAATTTTCCACACCTCTTTCGCCCGCGCTTTGTCCGGCACGAGTACGCCCTTGTCGCGGCCCTGCGTGTACGGATCGAGCGGCGGCAACAGGCGTACTCCAGCAGCCGACGGCGGGTTCTCCAACGCGGACAACCGGTCAGCCGGGATGAAGGTCCGTCGTCCGTCCACTTTGACCTCGGCGAGCGAGGCAGGCCAGGTCTCGCTTACGGAAGTCTTTGCGGTGCCGAGAAAACCCGCCGAATCGCCTTGCGTCGCGGGTCCGTGGAAGCGCAGATACTGCTCAATCAACCGTGAAACCGCCGCCGGAACCGGACGCGTGGACATCCGTCCGCGATCCTCCAGCGGAGCGAGCGTCGCCGGAGACTGTCCTGCTTCGAGCCGTGCGCCGCCGTGCAGGGAGGCGATTCGCATGAGCTGCTCATGGACGTGCGTCGTATTGCAAGGACGGCACCACCGGCTGTACGCGGGCGGCAACAGCTTCGTGATTTCTCCGCTCACTACGCCCTTGGTCATCGGCTTGGTGACCACTTTGCGGATCGCCCGCGCGGTGGTGAAGATAATGTCCACAGGGGACACGTCAGCGGCCTGGATGTCCTTCTTCTGCCACAACATCCGGGCCAGCGCGTCCGGCTCGTCGACCGGTACCAAGGCGGAGGTCAGCTCGGAAAGATCCGTGCGCCGGTGGAAATGCGGCGCGCCCCGGTGCGACCACACCAGGGCGAGCCGCAGATCGTCCACAAGGGACTCCGGCGTGACCGGGTCCGGCATCCGCGCGGTCAGGGAGAGCGCCGCGGTGTCGCGCATGCTGTCCTGCAGTCCGAGGTCCAGCAGCGGCAGGTCGTACGGATCGGCGACCGAGCGGTGCAGCCCCTGCTCGGCGATCCGGTAGGCCAGCGCCTGTTCGCGCGACACCTCCAGCATCCCGGCCTCCCTCAGATCTTGTAGTCGAAGGTGTACGACACGGTCGGCTCGCCCAGCACGCCGTGCACTGTGCCGGAGCCGCTGATGCCGGCCAGCTCGCCGGTCCCGGAGCCCGGCACGACCTCGAACGTCGAGCGGATGCTCTTCGGGTCGAAACCCCACTCCTGACGGACGACGAACGTGCCGCGGCGGCCGTCGACAGTGCCTTCGAACCGGTCGTAGCCCGGCGACGTGGTCGCGCCGCCGTCGTAGCCTTCGCCCGGGTAGTACAGCAGGTAGTCGCCGGTGGCCGCACCCTGGATGACGCCCGAGTACTCCATCGCGGCGTGCACGTACGCGACGCGCGGGCCGCCCTCCTCGCCGCTCGCCACGTGCTCTTCCCACTTCGTCATGCCAAACGTGTTCATGCCGCTTACTCAATCATCCATACCTGCCATCTTGTGTCAGGTATTTCAGTCATACTTGGCGCATGCGTGCCGGCCGTTTGCTCACCGTGCTTCTCCTCCTGCAGAACCGCGGCCGGATGACCGCCGAGGAACTGGCCGCTGAGCTGGAGGTTTCGGTCCGGACGGTGTACCGGGACATCGAAGCGCTGTCGGCCTCGGGCGTGCCGGTGTACGCCGACCGCGGCCGCAGCGGCGGCTACCAGCTCGTCGATGGCTACCGGACCCGCCTGACCGGCCTCAACGAGGACGAAGCCCAGTCGCTGGCGCTGGCCGGGCTGCCGGTAGCGGCCGCTGAGCTGGGGCTCGGCACCGTGCTGGCGGCCGCGCAGCTGAAGCTCTACGCCGCGTTACCGCAGGAGCTGCGCAGCCGCGCCGGCCGCGTCGCGGAACGGTTCTACCTCGACGTCCCCGGCTGGCATCGCGGCATCGAAAGCCTGCCGACCCTGTCCGCGGTCGCCGACGCGGTGTGGTCCGCGCGGCGGATCCGCGTCCGGTACGAACGGTGGGGCCAGCGCGAGGTCGAGCGGGTGCTGGAGCCGCTCGGGCTGATCCTCAAAGCGGGCAACTGGTACCTCGCCGCCCGGTGCGAGGGGACCGATCGCACCTACCGGATTTCGCGCATCCACGAGCTGACCGACCTCGGCGAGGAGTTCGAGCGACCGGCGGAATTCGACCTCGCCGGTTACTGGCAGGAGTGGTCCGAGCAGTTCGAACGCAGGATGTACCCGCGAAAGGCGACAGTGCGCCTCTCGCCGCGCTCCCAAGCTCTCGTACCGTTCTATGCGGGCAGCGTCGGCGCCCGGGCGCTTCGCGAGGCAGTCGCCGCCGGAGCGGAACCGGACGGCGACGGATGGTTGACGATCGATCTCCCGGTCGAACCGGGCGAAGCGGCGATCGGCGAGCTGCTGCGGTTCGGACCGCATTTGGAGGTGCTCGCGCCGGAGGACCTGCGGACGGAACTGGCGGCGGCGATCCGGGAGATGGGGCAGACGTATGAATGACCTGAACGGCGCGTCTTCGCCGGAGATGGGACAAGCGGATGGGTGAGCTGGACGGCGTGCGGATCGGCGTCACGGCCGAGCGGCGCGCGGACGACCTGATCGGCGCGTTGCTCAGGCACGGTGCGGAAGTGCGGCACGCGCCGACAATCACGATCGTGCCGCTCGCCGACGATCCGGAACTGCGCCGCGGTACCGAAGCCGTCCTCGCCGCGCCGGTCGGCCTCACCGCAGTCACGACCGGAGCCGGGTTCCGCGGTTGGCTCGACGCCGCCGAAGGCTGGGGCTTGCGCGACTCGCTGCTGGACGCGCTGTCCGGGTCGCGCATCTTCGCGCGCGGGCCGAAAGCGGTGGGCGCGGTGCGTGGCGTCGGTCTGCGCGAGGAGTACTCCGCGCCCGGCGAAACCAACGACGAGCTGTTCAGCGCGCTCACCGACGCCGGTGTCAACGGCGCGCGCGTGGCGTTGCAGCTGCACGGCGCACCGCTGCCGGAGTTCACCGATCCGCTCGCGGCGGCGGGGGCGTCAGTGCTCGCGGTGCAGCCGTACCGCTGGCACACGCCGCCGAATCCGGAGCCGGCCTTCTCGTTGATCCACGAAGTGCTGTCGGGAGAACTGGCCGCGTTGGTGTTCACCAGCGCCCCGGCCGCGACGAACTTCCTGACGCTCGCCGACGAATCCGGGCGCGGCGTGGAGCTGCGCGAGACCCTGCGCGGTGGCACGGTCGTCTGCGCGTGCGTTGGTCCGGTGACCGCTGCGCCATTGGAGGCAGCGGGTATCCGCACGCTACAGCCGGAGCGTCAGCGGCTAGGCGCGTTGGTGAAGCTAGTGGTCGCGAAGCTCGGTTAGGACGCTTCGGCCTGCTGTCGTCCGGCAGCTTCTTCGCTGAGGCCTTGTCGCCAGTAGCCGGTGAAGCAGATGGCGGTCTTGTCGAAGCCACGCTCGCGGACAAGGTGTCGCCGAACGAGCTTCACGACGCCTGCTTCGCCGGACACCCACGCGTACGGCGTGCCGTTGGGCAGCTCTGCCGCGCGTACGGCGTCGACGAGCGCTTCGCCGTGCGTACGCGCACCGCGGACCACCCAGTGCACTTCGACCGCACCGTTGGTCTCGAAGGTCTGTCGCTCCGCGCGGTCCGGAATCTCGACGTACACCGACGCGCGCGCCGACTGCGGCAGCCGCTCGAGAATCCCGCCGATCGCCGGCAACGCTGTCTCGTCGCCGACCAACAGCTGCCACGTCGTCCCGTCCGGCACGTCGTACAACCCGTGCGGCCCGAGGAACGCGACGCGCCCGCCGACCTCCGCCTGCCCGGCCCACGTCGACGCCGGGCCGCCGCTCTCCTCGTGCAGCACGAAGTCGACGTCCACCTCGCCGCTCTCCGGACGCGCCGCGCGCACCGTGTAAGTCCGCATCGGCGGCCGGACGTCGTCGGGCATCGCGAGGTAGCGGCGGTACCAGGACAGGACGTCGTCCTCGCCCATCTCGGCAGGCGGCAAGTGCGGCTCCTCGTCGCCGGGGAGCGGGAAGAACACCTTCACGTACGCGTCCGGCGCCACCGGGCCCGCCGCCGCGAGTCCCGGGCAGTCGAACGTGACCCGAGCCATGTGCGGGGTGATCCGCCGGACCGCGATGACCTTGCCGGGGTGGTAAGTGAGGGCGCCCATGAGGTGAGGCTAACCTAAAATGTGCGGGGCGGGCTATGGCTGGGGAGGATGGCGGGCGCCACGTTTGCCTGGATTGGGCGGGGTTCGGGCGTCGGTGGTGAGGCTGGCTGCGTCCGCGGAGGGCCCCGCTCGCCTCGGAGGTTGGTGCGGGCTCGGCCGCGAGATCACGGGCTTGGAGGCGATGAGAAGGTCCGTGAAGGGCTCCTTGAGGGAATCTAGTTCCCTCAAGGAGCCTGGCGCGCGGCCGCCCAAGGATGGCGCGTCACCGTTGTCGACCCGGATCCCGTGCACGGCGGCGCGTCCTGGCTGGCTGGCGGGATGCTCGC
>NZ_JBSFNS010000068.1:0-43702 GCF_053587275.1 Amycolatopsis sp. NPDC003676 | reverse complement strand
CATGCCGGTTCTAACCGGCATGAACACTCACGAGCCGCTCAGCCCAGCCGCAGCGTCGTCTTCGGGTCGAACGCGTGCGTCTCGCCCTCGCCGCGCAACGCGACTCGGACGTTGTCGCCGATCCGGGGCGGCGTCCGTCCGTCGACCCGGACCACGAACCGGTCGTCGCCGACCTTGCCGTGCAGGTACGCGTCCGCGCCCAGCTCCTCGACCAGCTCCACCACCAGTTCGAAACCCTCGTCCGCCTCGCCGACCAGGCGCAGCGACTCCGGCCGGATCCCGAACACGATCTCCGACAGCCCAGCCGCCGCTGTCCGCACCTCGGTTGGCAGCGGCACCACCAGGTCACCCAGCTGCACGCCGCCGTCGGACAGCGGCAGCGTCGCCAGGTTCATCGCCGGCGACCCGATGAACCCGGCTACGAACGAGTTCGCCGGTTTCTCGTACAGCGACCGCGGCGCGTCGCATTGCTGCAGCACGCCGTCCTTCAGCACGGCCACCCGGTCGCCCATCGTCATGGCCTCGACCTGGTCGTGCGTGACGTAGATGGTCGTCGTGCCGAGCCGTTGCTGGAGTTTCGCGATGTTGGCGCGGGTTTCGACGCGCAATTTCGCGTCCAAATTGGACAGTGGCTCGTCCATCAGGAACACGCTCGGCTCGCGCACGATCGCCCGGCCCATCGCGACCCGCTGCCGCTGCCCGCCGGACAACGCCTTCGGCTTGCGGTCGAGGAAACGGGACAGGTCGAGCATCGTGGCAGCCTCGTCGACCCGCTTCTTGATATCGGCCGCCGAGAAACCGCGCAATTTCAACGCGAAACCCATGTTGTCGGCGACCGTCATGTGCGGGTACAGCGCGTAGGACTGGAACACCATCGCGATGTCCCGGTCCTTCGGCGGCAGGTCGGTCACGTCGCGGTCGCCGATCCGGATGGCACCCTCGTTGACGTCCTCCAGCCCAGCGAGCATCCGAAGCGCGGTGGACTTGCCTGACCCGGACGGTCCGACGAGCACGAGAAATTCGCCGTCCGGCACTTCGAGGCTCAGCTGGTCGACCGCGCGGACGCCCGGGTTGCCGGGATAGACGCGCGACGCCTTGTCGTAGATCACTTCAGCGGACATCTGCGTTCTCCCTTACTTCACAGCGCCCATGGAAAGCCCGCGCACCAGGTGGTTCTGCGCGATCCAGCCCACGATCATCACCGGCAGCGAGGCCAGCAGCGCGGCGGCGGACAGCTGGGCCCAGTACAGGCCCTCGCTGGTGATGAAGCCGACCAGGAACACCGGCACCGTGCCGGCCCGGGCGGCGGTGAGGTTGACCGCGTAGAAGAACTCCGTCCAGGAGAAGATCACGCAGATCAGCGCGGTCGCGGCGATACCCGGCGCGACCACCGGCATGATGATCTTGCGCAGCAGCGTCGGCAGGTTCGCCCCGTCGATCCGCGCCGCCTCGATCATTTCGCCGGGGACTTCCAGGAAGAACGACCGCATCATCCAGATCGCCAGCGGCAGGTTCATCGCGGTGTACAGGATGATCAGCGCCCACACGGTGTCCAGCAGATTGGTGTTCTGCGAAATCACGTACAGCGGAATGATCGCCGCGACGATCGGCAGCATCTTGGTCGACAGGAAGAAGCCCAGCGCGTTCTTCGTGCCCTTGACCGGCGCCAGCGACAGCGCGTATGCGGCCGGGATTCCCAGCAGCAGCACGAGCAGCGTCGAAATCACCGTGACGAACGCCGAATTTCCCAGGTATGGCAGGAAACCGCTGTTGAGCACACCGGAGATTTGGTCGAACGTCGGTGTGAAGAACAGCTTCGGCGGATCGGTGTAGGCGTCGTTCTCCTGTTTGAACGCGGTGAGAATCATCCACAGCAACGGGAAAACGAAGAGGATCGCGATGATCCAGGTCGCGACGGTCAGCGTGCCCGGGCCGTAGCGGCGTTTCGTCTTGCGCTGCGGAGGCGGCGCGGTGTCGGTGGCGGCGGGCGAGGCGGTGGCGGTTGCGGTGCTCACTTGACTCCTCCGTCCACGGAGAACGCGCGGAACATCAGCCGCAGCGCGAACGTCGCGACGATCATCGTCAGGATGACCACGACGACGCCCATCGCGGACGACTGGCCGATGTCGAAGCCCTCGAAGGCGCGCTGGTAGATGTAGAACGGCAGGTTCGTGCTGGCCGTGCCCGGACCGCCTTGCGTCATCAGGAAAATCGCGTCGAAGCTGTTCACGATGTAGATCGCGCCGAGCAGCGTGGCCAACTGCAGGAAGCGCGACAGGTGCGGCAGCGTGATCGACACGAAGGTGCGCCAGCGGCTCGCGCCGTCCACCGACGCCGCCTCCAGCACCTCCTTCGACTGGCTCTGCAGCCCGGCGAGGATCAGCAGCGTCATGAACGGCGTCCACTGCCAGATGATCTGCGCCATCACCGCGGCCATCGGGAATTGCGAAAGCCAGTCGGTGTCCGTGCCGAACACGAAGTGCAGCAACCCGAAGCTCGGGTCGAACACCGTCGTCTTCCACAGCAGCGCACCCGCGGCCGGGAGGATCAGGAACGGCGTGATCAGCAGCGTGCGGACGAATCCGCGGCCGAAGAACTTCCGGTCGAGCAGCACCGCGAGCCCGAGTCCGAGCAGCAGCGAGAGGAACACGCAGACCACGGTGAGCACCACCGTGTTCAGCAGTGCGCCGAGGAACGTCGTGTCGGTGAAGACATCCACGTAGTTGCGGAAACCGACGAAATGCCGCGAGCCCGGGCGCACCAGGTTCCACGACTGGAACGAATAGAACAAGGTGAGCAGAAACGGAATCTGCGTCACGGCGATCACGAAGATCAACGCGGGCAGCAGCGGAAGCCGCCGTTTCCCGGTCGAGCCGGTCACTTTCTTCGCAGCGGGCTTCGCGGTCGCCGGCGCGGTTCCGGCGGGGACGGAGAGGGTGCTCATCGCTGCACCTCCTGATAGGACTTTCCGACGGATTCCGCGTATTTCTGCGATTGCGCGAGCGCGTCGGCGACGGAGGTCTGACCGGCGATCGCGGCGGACAGCTGCTGGCTCACCCGGGTGCCGAGGTCCTGGAACTCCGGGATTCCGACGAACTGGATGCCCGGGTACGGCACCGGATTCACCATCGTCTTCTGCTGGTTGGCCGCCGCGATGCCGTCCAAAGTGGGCTGTGCGTAGGCTTTCGCGGCTTCCTTGTACTGCGGGATCTCATAGGTGGACTTGCGCGTGCCCGGCGGCACCCGGTTCCACCCGTAAGTCTGGCCGACCTTCTTCGCGTATTCCTTGTTCGTCATCCACGCCATGAACTTCCAGGCGTCGTCCTTGTTCTTGCCGACCTTCGGAATGCCCAGCGACCAGGTGTAGAGCCAGCCGCTCGCCTGCGTCTTCTCCACTGGCGCGGCGACGTACCCGTTCTTGCCGCTGACGTGGCTGCTCTTCGGGTCTTCCGTGGTGCCGGTCATCGACGTGGCGTCGTACCACATCGCGGCGTTGCCCTGCGCGTACTTCGTGCCGCATTCGGTGAACCCGGCACTGGAGGCGCCGACCTCGCCGTGGTCGCGCAGCAGGTTCACGTAGAAGTTGGCCGCCTGGGTGAACTCCGGGCTGGTCAGCTTCGCGTTCCAGTCCTTGTCGAACCATTGCCCGCCGAAGGTGTTCGCCATCGTCGTGAACGGCGCGAGGCTCTCGCCCCAGCCCGGCTTGCCGCGCAGGCAGATTCCGGAGATGCCGGCCTGCTTGTCGTCGAGTTTCGCGGCGAAATCGGCGATCTGCTGCCACGTCGGGTGCGCCGGCATGTTCAGCCCGGCCTTCTGGAACAGGTCCTTGCGATAGACCACAAAGGACGATTCGCCGTAGAACGGCACCGCGTACATCTGGTTCTGATACGACAGCGACTGCCGGATGCTCGGGATGAAGTCGGCCTCGTCGTACCCTGGCGTCGCCTTCATATGCGGTTCGAGGTTCTCCAGCCAGCCGTTGGCCGCCCATTGCGGAGCCTCGTAATTGCTGATCATCACCACGTCGAACTCGCCGCCCTGGGTGGCGGTGGACGCGGTGATCTTCGCCCTGGCCTCGTTTTCCGGCAGGGAGACGAACTTCAGCTTGATCCCGGGGTTGGCCTGCTCGAACTCGCCCTTGAGCGAGATGGCGTCCTTCATCTGCGGATTGGACACGATCGCGACGACCAGTGTCCGCCCGCCGGTGCCGATCGCCCCGGCTCCGGCGCATCCCGTCACTAACAACGCTGTCGCGGCAAGGAGGCACAGGAGTTTACGCACCGCCACCACCTCCGGGCAGCACCTGGATCTTGAGGCCGGACCCGCTGCGCATCTTCGCCAGCGCCTCGGGGTACTGCTCGAGCGGAAGGGTGTCGGTGATCAGCGCTTCGGTGTCGATGTAGCCGTTCGCGACGAGGTCGAGCGCGTTGCCGTAGCTGTTCAGCACGGCCATCGAACCGACGATGGTGATTTCGTCGTTGTAGATGCGGAACGGCGAAAGCGCGACGCGAGCTTCAGCCGGAGCGACGCCGAACACGAGCAACCGGCCGCCGCGGTGAAGCGCGTTGAACGCGGCCTCGATGGCGGGTGCCGCGCCAGTGCAGTCCACTGCGGCGTCGAAGCGTTCATCGTCCAATTCGGACGCATCGGAAGCCACCGCGGCCGCACCGAGATCGGTCGCCCTCGGAAGCCGTGCGGCATTGCGGTCGACCATCGTCACGTGCGCGCCCGCGCGGAGCAGGAGCTGCTGCATGATCAGGCCCATCGTGCCCGCGCCGACCACGAGGAAGCGTTCGCCCGCCTCCACGCCGATCCGGCGCACGCCGTGCACCGCGCAGGAAACGGGTTCGACCAGCGCGCCCTGTTCCCAGGTCATCGAGTCGGGCATCCGGTAGCAGGTGTCGGCGGGCACCGCGACGTACTCGGCGAACGCGCCGTTGACCGTGTCGCCGGTGGCGTTCCAGTTCGCGCAGAGGTTGCCGTGCCCGGACCGGCACGGGGTGCAGTATCCGCAGTAGATCGACGGGTCGACCGCGACCCGGTCGCCGACCTTCCACTCGGCGGGCACGTCCGCGCCGAGTTCGACGATCTCCCCGGAGAACTCGTGCCCGGGAACGATGGGATACGGGGTCGGCGGGAAATGCCCGTCGGCGATGTGCAGGTCCGTGCCGCAGATCCCGCAGGCACCCACCTTCACGACGACCTGGCGCTCCCCGGGCTTCGGATCGGGAACCTCGCCGACCCGGATCTCCCCGGGCCGGTCCACGATCGCGGCGCGCATGCGTCATCACCTTCCAAGATGCTCATTTGAGCGATTTTGACTTATGCCGTAGGTAACATGCGTAGGCATTACAGGCCCCTGCCTGCGGATCCGTCAACCGGCAAAGCTCATTTTTGCGCTATCCTGCTCATGTGAGCAGGAAAAAGGGGCCACCGCCGCTGACCGAAACGCTGCTGCTGGCGACCATGGCCAGGCGGTTCTACGTGCAGGGCGCCTCGAAGCTGGAGATCGCCGACGAGTTCGGCATGAGCCGGTTCAAGGTCGCGCGGATGCTGGACGCGGCACTCGAGTCCGGGCTGGTGCGGATCGAGTTCGACCTGCCCGCGCCGATCGACGTCGAACTGTCCGACGACATCCGCCGCGCCTACCGGCTCGACCGCGTGCTCGTGCTCGAACGAGCATCCGAGACCGAGCCGCGCGAGATCGTCCGCAAGCAGGTCGGCGCGCTGGCCGCCCGGTTGCTGGAGGAGATCGCGACGCCGGACGACGTCATCGGGCTGTCCTGGGCGCGGTCGGTCAACGCGATGACCGAGGCGATCCGGACCCTGCCGCGCTGCCCGATCGTGCAACTGTGCGGGGTGCAGGCCGGGATGGACATGCGCGGCCGCTCGGTGGAGACGGTCAGCCGCGTGACGTCGGTGTCCGGCGGCGATTCCTACCCGATCTTCGGCCCGCTGGTCCTGCCCGACCGGCGGACGACGGAGATCCTGCGGCACCAGCCGGGCATCGCGGAAACTTTCGCGCAGTTCGGAAAACTCACCAAGGCCGTGGTCAGCATCGGTTCGTGGGAGGCCGGGGAATCGACGGTGTACGACGCGCTGGACGAGGCCGAACGCGCCGCCATCGCCGCCAGGGGCGCGACCGCCGAGGTCGCCGCGCGGCTGTTCGACGCGGACGGCAACTCGCTCGGCACCGGGCTCGCGCATCACGTGCTGGCGATCAGCCACGAGGAGCTGATGTCGGTCCCCGAGGTGATCGCGATCGGTTACAGCCGCCCGAAAGCCGAGGCCGTGGACGCGGTATTGCGGTCCGGGCTGGTGTCGACGCTGGTCACCGACGCCGCGGCGGCCGTACCGCTGCTGGAGCTGGCGCGGGCGAGGCCGTTGCCCTCATGAGCGAGCTGCGCGTCGAGCACCTGATCGCCGTACTCCGCCGCCCAATGCCCGAATCCCTCGATCGGCCCGAGAAAACTCACCCCTAGGTCGGTAAGCCGATACGCCCCGTCCACACGCCCGATGAGCCCGTCGCGTTCCAGCTTGCGCACCGCCTCGGTGAGCACCTTCGCGCTGATTCCGCCGATGCGCGTGCGCAGTTCGCCGTGCCGCAGCGGGCCGTTCTTCAACGCCCACAACACGACCGGATGCCAGGTGTTGGACACGAGGTCGAACGCGAGCCGGGTGCGGCAGTCGGCGATGAAGTCCATGGTTACCTTTCGGTTCCTGCCCGCGTCCATAACGTCGCTTCCGTACAACCACGCGACGACAGGAGACCTTCCCATGCGCATCGCCCTCTTCGGCACCGGCGGAATGGCGTCCGCCCTCGGCGGCCAATGGACCCGGCACGACCTGACCGTTTCCGGCCGCTCCCCCGCTGGTGTCGCCGCCTTGGCAGCCAAGCTCGGAGCCGAGGCCCTGGACTGGGCCGACGCCGCCGCCCGAGCGGACGCCATCCTGCTGGCCGTCCCGACCACCGCCCTCGAAGCCCTGCTCACGCCACTCGACCTCGCTGGCAAAGTCCTCATCGACTGCACCAATACTCCCGGCGCGACCGGCGAACCGGTGGCCGCCCGGATCGCCGAGTACGCCCCCGGTGCGTCGGTGGTGAAGGCGTTCAACCTCGCTCATGTGGACGTCTGGCGGATGACCCCGCCGCTGTTCGAAGGCCGTCCGCTCGGCGTCCCGCTGTGCGGTTCCCCGGACGCGGTCGCTGTGGCAACGGAGCTGGTCCAGGACCTGGGCGGTACTCCGCTGCCCGCTGGCGGCCTGGAGCGGGCCGCCCTGCTGGAAGCCGCCGCCGGATTGGCGATCGGCCTGTGGTTCGACGGTTTGGATGCGCGTTCCATGCTCATGGCGAGCTGATCGGGCCTATCCTGTTCGCCTATGGGCGGATCAGCGGTCATTGTCGGCGGCGGAATCGGCGGTTTGGCCGCGGCGATCGGCCTGTCGCGAGTCGGCTGGCAGGCCACCGTCTTCGAACGCCTGCCCGGCGAACTGGACGACTCCGGTTCCGGCATTTCCCTGGCCGCCAACGGAGTACGGGCCCTGGACGCTTTAGGCGCCGGCGACGCACTCCGCGCCGCCGGCCGCTTCCAGCGCACGGTAAGCACCCGCAACCCGCGCGGTGCCTGGCTGGCCCGCATGGACGGAGCCGAACTCGAACGCGTCGCCGGAACCCCGATCGTCGGCATCGCACGGTACGAACTGCATCGGTTGTTGCGTTCCTTGCTGCCCTCGCCGGTGGTGCGCGCTGAGGTCACCGCCGTCGAGGGCAACGCCGTGGTTACTTCCTCGGGCCGCCACGAAGCTGACGTGGTCATCGCCGCTGATGGCGTCAACAGCCTGCTGCGCAAGCACTTCTTTCCCTCGCATCCGGGATCTGTCTACAGTGGATCATCGGTCGTCCGGGCCATCACCGCCGAGCCGGTCGAACTGTCCTCTTCGGACTTCAACCTCACCTGGGGCCGAGGCGTCGAGTTCGGCCACATCGTCTTGGCGGACGGCCGAGCCGAATGGCACGCAGTGCTGACTATTCCGCCGGACACCCGATACCCGGATCTCCTGGCCGAAATGCGCCGCCGCTTCGGCTCCTGGCACGAGCCGATCACCGCGTTGTTCGACGCGACCGACTCGGAAGCCGTGCTGCACCATGATGTTTACGAGCTGGTGACGCCGCTGCCGTCCTATGTGGCCGGTCGGGTTGCCTTCCTCGGGGATGCCGCGCACGCGATGCAACCAAATCTCGGCCAGGGTGCCTGCCAGGCCTTGGAAGACGCGGTGACGCTGGCGGCCGCGCTGTCATCAGCCGACGTCGACACCGCACTTACTCGATACGACGCCGAGCGCCGTCCGCGCAGCCAAGCCGTCGCCCGCGCTGCTCGGCAAACCGGCCGGATGGGCCAGCAGCTGACGAACCCCGTCGGGATCGCGGTGCGGAATGCGATGTTCCGGGCCATGCCGACATCGGTGATGGCCCGGTCGATGCTGCGCTACACCCGTTGGCAGCCGCCACGTCTGATCAACTGAAATTCCTGACTTCGCCGCGGCGAACGACTGAAGGGGCCTTGCCGGCATGATCGTCCAGTGGTGCATAAAAGGATTACACCTAGAGAACGACCAAGAAGCGCGAGCCTTGATCGACTGCAACGCCGGACTTCATTGCAACTGGTGGCGGAAAGTACACCACATTACGCCCGCAGAGGTCAGAGGCAAGCTTACGACCACAGCACTCGACCGCCACGTCAACCACTTCGACCAACCTGACCCGATCACCGGAGTTGCCTTCAGCGAGGAAAGCCCCTTTATCTCGCTGACGGCCGGCACTGTGGAGCGCGATAGATTCGCCGTCACCAACCACGTACGGCGAGCACAAGACACCGCACTGTGGTTCGGCACCAACTATGGCGAGCACGAGTTCGCCTATCTCTACACCTGCTGGGTGCTGCTCGCCCCGCGACCCGCGGTGGGGATCGAAGGGGTCGCCGAGGAAATACGGGACCTCAACGCCTACCGGAGATACTCCGCGTACCAAACCGAAGGCGAAGTGACCGCCAAGATCCAAATTCCGGACAACCAGATCAAGTCATGCGAGAAGTGGCAACTGGACCGATCAAAGAAGTCCTTCAAGCTGAAATGGACGCACTCAAACCCTCGATTCACTGAGCCTGAGGCGCTGAGCAACGTCCGGGAGCTGATCTGAATGGCCTGGGAAGAACTGCGAGCACTCAACCTCTCCGCCGAGCAGGTGCGCACCGCGGCCAAGTTTCACGAAGCATGCGCGCAAACCGCACTCGCCGAGTTCGAAGCGATCTCGCGTCGCACTCCCGTCTCCGGACCGGAGAACCTGAACGACATCCAGTTTGCCCTTCGAGCGAACGCGGCCAGCGCGCTACGCGAGGCTGCTCAGTGGAGACTGCTCCTGAGCCCCTCGAGTGCGCTGCCCGACCTAGGTCAAGCCGGTTCCCTGTTCCAACAGCTCGGCCAACCATTCGGGTACTACCTGAAGTCAATGGCGGGAACGCTCGACGAGCGAGACCAGAACCGGATCGACCTCCTGATGCGCGCGATGGTCGCCGAGTTGACCGACGAGCGTCCGGATCACCCAGAGATCCCTGCTGCCTCAGAAATCCGTGTTCGTCATCAACAGCAGGCATACCTGATCGTCACCGCAAGCAGCCTCGACTCGGGGAGCGCTCAGCGACTCAGTCGCCTCGCTGCAATCCGGTCGCCGCACCGTGACGGCGTCATTCCGGTCGGCAGCCTTGGCACCCCGATCGCCAAGTACTGGTCAATCGCCAGACATCTGCTTGGAGACGGAGAGGAGGACGCACTCGCCATAGCCAACCTGCTCCACTCGATGTGCCGAGCGTACGGCGAGACGATGGCGCTGGCCCAGTCCAACAAACACCTGTGGAAGAATGCCTCAGCCCCAGTCGACGTAGCCGACCTTGACATCTCCGGCCTAACCGCCTTCTCCGTCCGACGGTTCGGTCTCGCGATGATGGAGGACGTGCTCGCCGACGCAGGTCCGCTCGATCAGCTCGCCCGAATACCGTTGAACCTGGGATTATCCCTCGCCCGGCCGAATCCGAACGACCTGGAGTAGCCAGAAGTGGACACGAACACTGTCATCCTGATTCTCGGCGTGCTCATCGTGGCCGGCGTCTTGGTGCTGCTGTGGCGGGGACAGAAAGGCTCCCGGCCAAGCACCCTCAAGCTGTCCTTGTCCGATATCTTCAAGATGGACCTGTCGCTGTCCCCGCAGAACGCGGCCCAGGCCGAGGAAGACGTGCGAAAGGCCGAGAAGACCAAAGATCCGCAACATTCCCCGGGCATAATCTCCGAACTGGGGGCGACAAGCGCGCTGGCCCGGGTGCTCTGGATCGATGACCGGCCGGACAACAACGTTTACGAAACCCTCGCGCTGCAACGCCTCGGAAAGCTCGTCACCGTAGCGACTTCAAGCGCTGCCGCGCGCATCTACCTCAGCGGGATGGACTTCGCCGCTGTCGTCACCGACCTTGAGCGCGACGGCGACCCCGATGCCGGCAGGCGGTTCATCCAGGAACTCCGGGCCGCGGGCAACCGCATTCCGGTTCTGGTCTACACCGGAAACGCCAGTTCAAGCGCTGCGGCCGCGGCCCGGGCTGCGGGCGCGGACGGAGTATTCGACCTCCCGCACCGCCTCGTCCAGAACATCGAGTCCCGAGTCACGAGCAGTCGCCGGAAGCGCTGACCATCCGCAGACCCGCTAGGTCGAATCGGGTGGTTTCTCCAAGACAGCGACGGACACCGGAAGAGCCAACCCATGGGCTCGCACACCGTGGCCGAAACCCTCAGAGCTGATTCACGTCCACAACCCGAACCACCGCACTGCCCACCTCATCCGAGGCACGCAGATCGACCTCCGCGCTGATCCCCCAGTCATGGTCCCCAGCCGGGTCGTCGAAGATCTGCCGCACCCGCCACAGATCCGGCTCCTGCTCGATCAGCAGCAAAGCCGGACCGCGCGCGTCCGGGCCGATTCCCAGCGAGTCATGCTCGTCGAAGTAGTCCTCGATCGCGTCTTCCCACGCGTCCGCGTCCCAGCCGGAGCCGGAGTCCAGCGAGCCGAGGGTGTCGTAAGCCCGGCGCGAAGCCAGCTCCACCCGGCGGAACAATTCGTTGCGCACCAGCACACGGAACGCTCGCTCGTTGCGAGTGACCGCGGGCGGCTCGGCGGGCGGACGGTGCGAAACCGGGCCCTCCTCGTCCGGATGCCGCAGCGCTTCCCATTCGTCCAGCAGGCTCGAGTCGACTTGACGTACCAGTTCGCCAAGCCATTCGATGAGGTCCTGCAACGGTTCGGTCTTCGCCTCGTCCGGCACGGTGTGCCGCAGCGCGTCGTAGGTGTCGGCGAGGTAGCGCAGCACCAAACCCTCAGAACGCGCGAGCTGATAAAAGCCCACGTATTCCACGAAGTTCATCGCGCGCTCGTACATATCGCGCACCACCGACTTCGGCGACAGCTCGTAATCCGCCACCCACGGATGTCCGGCGCGATAAGACTGATAAGCCGCGTTAAGCAGCTCCTCCAACGGTTTCGGGTACGTGACGGACTCGAGAAGCTCCATCCGCTCGTCGTACTCGATGCCGTCAGCCTTCATCGCCTGCACGGCCTCGCCACGCGCCTTGAACTGCTGCTGCGACAGCACCGGCCGCGGATTGTCCACAGTGGATTCCACAATGGACACCACGTCCAACGCGTACGAGGGCGACTCCATGTCCAGCAGTTCCACCGCGGCCAACGCGAACGGCGAAAGCGGCTGGTTCAACGCGAAATCGAACTGCAGATCCACCGTCAGGCGGACAATCCGTCCCTCGGCGTCCGGTTCGGGCAGCCGTTCCACGACACCGGCGGCCAGCAGCGAACGGTAAATCTCGATCGCCCGCAGGATCAGCTTCCGCTGCGTCGGACGGTCCGAATGGTTGTCCTCCAGCAGGTGCCGCATCGCGTCGAAAGCGTTGCCGGGGCGCGAAATCACGTTCAGCAGCATCGAGTGGCTGACCTGGAAGCTGGACGTGAGCGGTTCCGGATCGGCCGCGATCAGCCGGTCGAACGTGCTCTCGGTCCAGTTGACGAAGCCCTCCGGCGCTTTCTTCCTAACGATCTTCTTTTTCTTCTTCGGGTCGTCGCCCGCCTTCTCCAGCGCCTTCGCGTTCTCCACCACGTGATCCGGGGCCTGTACGACGACATAACCGTCGGTGTCGTAGCCAGCCCGGCCCGCGCGTCCGGCGATCTGGTGGAACTCGCGCGCCTTCAAATGCCGCTGCCGCACGCCGTCGTACTTCGTCAGCGCCGAGAACACCACCGTCCGGATCGGCACGTTGATGCCGACGCCGAGGGTGTCCGTCCCGCAGATCACCTTCAGCAGCCCGGACTGCGCGAGCGTTTCGACCAGCCGCCGGTACTTCGGCAGCATGCCCGCGTGGTGCACGCCGATGCCGTGCCGCACGAGCCGCGAGAGCGTCTTGCCGAATCCGGCGGAGAACCGGAAGTCGCCGAGCAGGTCGGCGATCGCTTCCTTCTCCGCCTTAGTGGTGACGTTGATGCTCATCAGCGTCTGCGCCCGCTCGATGGCCGCGGCCTGCGAGAAATGCACGACATACACCGGCGCCTGGCCGCCGTTGAGCAATTCGGACATCGTCTCGTGCAGCGGCGTGAGCGCGTACCGGAAGGTGAGCGGCACCGGCCGCTGCGCCGAAGTGACCACCGCGGTCGGCCGTCCGGTCCGCCGGGTCAGGTCCTTTTCGAAGAACGAAACGTCGCCGAGCGTGGCCGACATGAGCACGAACTGTGCGTTCGGCAGCTCGATCAGCGGGACCTGCCACGCCCAGCCGCGGTCCGGTTCCGAATAGAAGTGGAACTCGTCCGCGACGACCTGGCCGACCGGGGCGTCGGCGCCGTCGCGCAACGCGATGTTCGCCAAGATTTCCGCGGTGCAGCAGATGATCGGCGCGTCCGCGTTGACGCTCGAATCACCGGTCATCATGCCGACCTGGTCGGCCCCGAAGATCTCGATGAGCTGGAAGAACTTCTCCGACACCAGCGCCTTGATCGGCGCGGTGTAAAAACTGCGTTTGCCGTGTGCGAGCGCGGTGAAGTGCGCGCCGACCGCCACGAGGCTTTTGCCGGAGCCGGTCGGCGTCGACAGGATCACGTTGGCCCCGGAGACGACCTCGATCACCGCCTCCTCCTGCGCGGGGTACAGCTCGATCCCCCGTTCGGCCGTCCACGTCGTGAAGGCTTCGAACAGGGCATCTGCGTCGGGATCCGCTGGCAGGAGGTCGGTGAGAGTCATCGCGGCACCTATCGTGCCATCCCGCCCCCGGCCGCAGGTGCAGGGGAGATCGCGGGTGCTTGCCCTAACCCGTAGGCTTCCGGTACCGCGCGCTGCCGGAGGGGACGGACAGGCGGGCGCGCACACGGGCGGTACTCGCGGAGGATTCGGCAATGGCACAGGACATCATCCCGATCGAGCTCGGGCTGCCGCAGGGCGACGTGGTCACCCTCTGGGCCCCGCGGTGGCGGGAGGACGGCGAGGAGTGGGAAGCGTTCCTCGGCGACGAGGACGACCTGTACGCCTTCCCGGACGCCGCGCACCTGGCCGCCTTCGTGCGCACGGCCGAGCAGCACGACCTGCTCGACCACCCGGCGTGGGACGCGGTGCCCGCGCTGAACGTGCCCGAGCTGATCCCGGACGACGACCACTCCTACGACCTCGTCGGCGTGCCCGAACTGGTCGCCGAGGAGCCGGACTCGTGGACGATCGGCGAACTGGCCGAGATCGTCGGCATCGTGCGTTCGCTCGCCGACGTGTGCGAGCTCGACGAGGTCCACGAGGTGCTCGACGCCTACGAGGGCTTCTCGCTCCTGGAGCAGGGGCGGCTGCCGTTCACCGGGCGCGAGGGCGAAGCGCTCTGGAACGACCTGTCGAAGGCCGTCTCCGAGAAGTGGGACACCGTGCTCGACGCGATCGACAACCTGGTGACCGTGCCGGACGTCGACGCCGCGGTGCTGGAGCAGACCGCCGAAGAGCTGGCCGCCTTCCACGAGGAGTCCGCTGAGGCGGAAGCCGGCGAAGAGGACGGCGGGCCGGAAGACCTCGAGGCCGTCGACGGCGAAGACGAGGACGCCGAGGACGAGCCGGTCGGTTTCTGGGGCGAGGTCGGCATCGACCCGATCAAGATCGTCACCTCCGGCGCGGAGTACTACACGCTGCGCTGCTACCTCGACGACAAGCCGGTGTTCCTCGGCAACGACGGCGAGATCGACGTGTTCAGCTCGCCGAAGGCGCTGCTCAAGGCGATCAAGGCGGGCGACGAGCTCGCCGACACCGACATCGCCGGCGTGTCCACTTGGGACGAGGTGCGGGAGAAGGCGGCGGCCGACGAGCTGGAGGTGGAGGTCGACACCGACAACACCTACGTCTTCCCCGGCCTCGACGACGACATCGCCGAGGGCCCGGAGTCGATCGACCCGACCCAGCTCGAGCTGGCGGTCGAGCTGATCACCGACGCCGCCGAATGGGCGGGCGACGACACCGTCGAAACCGCGCTGGCGGCCAACGAAAGCCTCGGCTGGCTGGTGTCGTTCGTGCTGCGGCCGGACCCGAGCCGGCTCGAGCCGAGCGCTCCGTTCGACACCGAGCAGAGCGCCTGGCGCAAGCTGGTCGAGGACTTCGAAAACCGCCTCACGGTGGTCTGAACCTCTCAGAGGGCGTCGAACACGCTCTCGGCCGAGTCACCGGCGGAGAACATCTTCCAGGCGACGCCGGCGATCGCATCCGGATCCAGGGTGTGACCGCCGGCGTCGCCGTATTTTTCCCGCTGCGAGACGACCATCCGGTGAATGTCGCCGCGTTCGATCAGACCGCCGATGATCAGGCTGCCCGCGTACACGCCGGTCCCGCCCAGCCCCTCGTGCAACGTCCGCACGTAGTTCCGCAGCGCCGCTGACGACACCGCGAGCGCGCCGAGCGCGGGCAGCGGCCGCACCGCGCTGAGCCCGCCGGCGAACAGGAATCCGCCGCTGCCGCGTTCCAGCATTCCTGGCAGCAGCTTGCCGACGACCTCGACCGCCGGGTACACCCAGCTCATCGCTTTCCGAACGGCGTCCATGGTCGCGTCGGTGATGTCCGTGGGCATACTGTCCGGTTCGATCGCGGCCGGGCCGTAGTAGGCGACTTCGATGCCGCCGAACCGTTCGGCGATTTCGTCGAGGGTCGTCCCGATTCCGTCGCGGACGTCGCCGACGAAGGCTTCCGCGTTTTCGAGTTCGGCCAGGTAGGCCGGGTGCCGCTCAGCGGTACGCGAAACGAGCGCGACCTGGTATCCCTCCTCTGAAAACCGGCGTGCCATCGACATTCCGAGGCCGGGTCCGGCTCCGAGTACGACAGCGGTCGGGCGAGTGGGCATGGCTTGTCCTTCCCCAGGATTAAATCGAGGGTGCCCTCGACTTCGCCAACCTACCACAAAACCCGAGGGTGCCCTCGACTTTGTACGATGGGTTCCATGGCCACCGGATCGAAGCCGTTGCGCGCGGACGCCGCCCGCAACCGCGACAAGCTGCTGGCCGCCGCGACGCGCGCGTTCGGCGAGCACGGCCTCGACGCGCCGCTGGAGCAGATCGCCCGCAGCGCCGGGGTCAGCATCGGCACGCTGTACGCGCACTTCCCGACGCGAGAAGCTTTTGTCGACGCGATCCTGCCCACACAACTCGCCGCGTTGGACGATCTCGCGACGAAGGCGTTGGCGGAGCCGGACCCGTGGCAGGGCTTCACCGGATTCCTCGACGGGCTATTTGCGTTGCAGGCCAAGGATCACGGACTCAGCGACGCCCTCGCCCGACGGCTGCCGCTGAGTCCCGCTGTCCTGGAGGCGTGCCACACCGGTTTCGAGCACGCGGCGCGAATCATCGACCGGGCAAAGGAATCCGGTCAGCTGCGCGCCGATTTCGAGCCCGCGGATCTCGCCCCGCTGGTCTCCGCGATGTCGCAGCTGATCCGCGAATCACCCGAAACCTGGCGACGGCATTTGGCGTTCTTTCTCGACGGCCTGCGCGCTTAGTCCTTTTCGGACTCCGCGCGCACCGGAACCAAACCTATTGCCAGCAGCGGGAAAACCGCCGCCACGCAGTACGCCAGCGCATACCGGCTGTCCCCGATCACCAAACCCAGCAACGGCGGTGTCGCTGATGCCGCGATGTTCTGCGCAGTGTTCTGCGTCCCCATCGCCCGCCCCGACCACGCGACACCCGCCAGCTCGGCTGATGCGGTGAAGCCGAGACCGTTGTCCGCCACCGTGATCACCGCCGCCAGCACCAGCGCGGCCAGCACGAGCCACAGCCCCGTCGCGTCGCCGACCGCGACCAGCAGCATCACGACGACGCTGGCGACGGCGAGCTGCCGCATCGGCCGCAACCGGCTGCCGACCCGGTCC
Source organism: Amycolatopsis sp. NPDC003676 (assembly GCF_053587275.1). NCBI lineage: Bacteria > Bacillati > Actinomycetota > Actinomycetes > Pseudonocardiales > Pseudonocardiaceae > Amycolatopsis > Amycolatopsis sp. NPDC003676. Next base: position 27,226 of record NZ_JBSFNS010000068.1, on the reverse strand, counting down.
GACCAATACCCCGACGCCAGCCGCCCGAGCGCGCCGAGCACCTGGGCCACCGCGACGAACACCCCGGCCTGCGCGGCGGTCCACTGATGCTGCGACACCAGATACACCGGCGCGAAGGCGGACACCGCGAACTGCGGCACCACCAACAGCGCGCTCGCGCCGTGCACTCGCCACAGCCACGGCTTGCGGTACGGCGACGGCGGCCGCTCCCCCTTCGCCGCGCGTGGCGGCCGCGGCGGGTCCACGACGAACGCCGCCACCAGCAACGCCACTCCGACCGCGAGCGCGGCGGGAAGCAGCATCGCCGCCTGGAATCCCCACTGCGCGGCGAGCGGCGGCAGCCCGAGCGCGGCCACGCCGACACCCAGCGGCTGCGCCGTCTGCCGGATCCCCATCGCGACGCCGCGCTCGGATTTGGCGAACCAGCCCATCACGACCCGGCCGCTCGCCGCGTTCACCGAAGCCGTGCACGCACCGGCCACGAGAAATACACCAAAGAGAAGTCCGACCGGGTGGTGCCACAGGGCGGCGTACACGAGGAGTAACCCCGATACGCCCAGGCCGAGCGCCATGATGAGGCGCTCGCCGTAACGGTCCGCAGCCGCGCCCCACGCGATGAGCGTCAGCAACAGGCCGATGCTCGGCGCCGCGACGACCGTGCCCGCCTGCGCCAGCGTCAGATGGTCGGCCTCGCGCATGGCGGGCACGAGAAACGGCAGCCCGTAAAGGAAAGAGCAACTGGCGGTCTGCGCGGCGAGACCGAGCGCGAGGATCAGCCACCGCCGCGAGCTGCCTTTTTGCCGCACCTGCTCCCCGGTCTCGACCTGCGCCATTCCGTCCACCGTCTCATTATTTGAGAAATATGTCTTACATAGTGAACGATAGTTGGCATAGCTAACGAACGCAACCGCCTTTCGGGGGCGGCCGCGCCTTCGGAGCCGGGATTCAGCCGAGCGCCGCGTACCCGGGTTTGACGACCTTCTCGATCAACTCGAGCCGCTCGTCGAAATCGAGGAACGCGGATTTCATGGCGTTGATGGTGAACCAGCGGAAGTCGTCGAGGCCGAAGCCGAACGTCTCGGCCAGCGCGGCGAATTCACTGGTCATCGTGCAGCCGCTCATCAGCCGGTTGTCGGTGTTGACCGTGACGCGGAAGCGCAGCCGGGCGAGCAAGCCGATCGGATGCTCGGCCAGCGACGGCACGGTTCCGGTCTGGACATTCGACGAGGGGCAGATTTCCAGCGGGATGCGCCGGTCCCGGACGTAGCCCGCCAACCGTCCAAGATGGACATTTCCGTCGGCGTCGGTGGTGATGTCCTCGACGATCCGCACGCCGTGCCCGAGCCGTTCCGCACCGCAGTACTGGATTGCCTCGCCGATCGACGGAAGTCCGAACGCTTCGCCGGCATGAATAGTGAAGTGCGCATTGTTCCGGCGCAAATAGTCGAATGCGTCCAGATTGCGGGTGGGCGGGAATCCGTCCTCCGGTCCGGCGATGTCGAATCCGGCCACGCCGGCGTCGCGGTAGCGCACCGCGAGTTCGGCGATCTCGAGCGCGCGGGCGTGCTGGCGCATGCCGCACAACAGAGTCCGCACCCGGATCCGGCCGCCGCCCGCGACTACCCTCCGGGTCCCTTCGGCGAAGCCTTCCTGGACGGCCTCAACCACTGCATCGAGTGACAGTCCGCGTTCCACGAACAGCTCCGGCGCGTACCGCAGCTCGGCGTAGACAACCCCGTCCGCGGCCAGGTCTTCCACCGCTTCGGCGGCAACCCTGACCAGCGCTTCCTCGGTTTGCATGACACCACACGTATGGGCGAACGTTTCGAGGTACGACACGAGGGAACCGGAGTCCGCGGCGGCGCGGAACCAGCGGCCGAGTTCCTCGGGATCCGTCGCGGGAAGGTCCCGGTAGCCGAGATCCTCGGCGAGTTCGGCGACCGTGCCCGGGCGCAAGCCGCCGTCGAGGTGATCGTGGAGCAGGACCTTGGGGGCACGGCGCAGGATCTCCGCGCTCAGCGGGGTTACGTCCGACATGCTCCAACGGTAGCCTCGCTGTCATTCCCCTACCTGGCCGTAACCGAGAGCACCGGAACAACCCTCTGCTCAGCACTGTGCGCAAGGAATCGGCCATCCGGGTGGCGCGCCCCTTATCCGCGTTCCCCGGGGGCCATACGCACAGCAATTTTCTTCATCGATAAGCTCGGGTCAGTCCCTTCCATTTTCCCCGCCGACGAAGGACACCGCAGTGACCACTGACAACCACATTGCCGCTCCGTCGTTCGACCGGATGCGCAACATGCTGGTGCGCGCGGCCGAGGTTCGTGAGAGCGAGCAGCAGCAGATCTTCGACGCGCTCGACGACATCTACGCCCGGCTCGCGCCGGTGGACTCCCTCGGCGCGGTGCGCAAGCGGCTGTCGGAAATGCCGGACCGGACCGAGGTCGGGGTGCTGGCGGAGCGCCTCGACGAGGCGATGACGCGGCTGGAATCGCAGGACAACGCGATCGCCGCGCTCACGCACGCGGTGGAGAGCATCGTCGACAAGCTGGCGAAGCCCTTCGCCCAGCTCGACGGACGCCTCGACGGCGTGGCGGCGCGGTTCGAGGGCGTCGCGGGCCGGATGGACGGGCTCGAGGACAAGCTGCAGAACATCCACCGCAGGCTCGACGAGCTGGGCGGGCACCTGGACAAGCAGGACGCGAAGCTCGAATCGCTGCCGCAGGCCACGCAGGGCCCGATCCGCGACCGGATCGAGATGGCCGAGACGTCGCTGCGCGAGCGGATCGAGACCACGGACCAGGAACTGCGCTCCCGCGTGGACGAACTGGACCGCGCGACGAAGGAACGCATCGCGAACGCGACCGACGCGCTGAAGAGCGCGGTCTCCGACACCGGCGAGATGATCGACCCGGCCGCGCGCCTCGACTCGGTGGGCACGAAGCTCGAAACGATCACCCAGCGTCTCGACGACCTGTCCGGCCGCATCGACAAGGTCGAAGACGACGTCACCGGCCGCATCGGCGACCTGGACGGCTCGGTCCGCAGCGGCCTGTCGAAGGTCGAAAGCACGCTGTCGAAGCAGCCGGACACCGACTCGGTTGACTCGCTGGTGCGCCGCAGCAACGACGAATCGGTCCGCCGCATCGGCGGCCAGCTGGACGAAGCGATGGCGACGTTCGCCGAACTGATGCTGGGCGGCGGACCCGCGGTGCAGCAGATCGCGCCGCCGCCTCCGGCTCCTCGGCAGCCGCGCCGCAGCTCGCGGAACGGGCGTTCGCCGAAGGCCGCTGACGCCAAGGCCAAGGCTGGCGGCGACGCCGACGAGTCGACTGACTGACGGTTTTGCATGAAGCCCCCGTCCGGGATCCGGACGGGGGCTTCGTCGTTTCAAGCTCACCAGCCGGGGCCGAGCCCACCCCCGCCCTCCTCGGGGGGCGGCCCATGCCCAGTTTACCGGCGCTACCCGACGAAACCGGCGCATCGAGCGCGCGGAGGCCGACTACTCCACAACTGAGACTGGGTGTGGACAACCGGCCCGGGAGCAATCCATCAAGGCCGCACTGTCTCCAAAACGATCTCTCGCGAAGCAGGTGCCTCCGCACCCACCGAGAACCCGCCTTCCAAAGCGGCAAGAGCAGCAGGCACAGCGTCCGGAGTGTCCGTATGCAGCTCCAGCAATGGCTCCCCCGCCACCACCGCATCGCCCGGCTTCGCGTGACACAGAATCCCCGCCGCAGCCTGCACTGGGTCCTCCTTACGCGCCCGGCCAGCCCCGAGCCGCCAAGCCGCGACGCCCACCGCGTAGGCGTCCAGCGAAGTCAGCACTCCCGACTCCGGCGCGGCGACAACGTGCACGTGCGCCGGACGCGGCAGCTCAGCCGACGGGTCTCCGCCCTGCGCGGCGATCATCCGGGCCCACACCTCGTACGCCTCACCGGACGCCAGCACCGCAGCCGGGTCCACTGAAATGCCCGCAAGCGTAAGCATTTCCCGAGCCAACGCCACGGTCAGCGAGACAACATCAGCCGGACCACCGCCGCGAAGGACCTCAACCGCCTCAGCAACTTCCACCGCATTACCAACAGCCCGGCCGAGCGGCGCGCTCATGTCGGTGATCAACGCCGTACAAGCCACCCCGTGCGCAGTCCCGATGTCCACGAGCGTCCGCGCCAGCAGCTGCGCCTCCGGCACAGTCTTCATAAAAGCCCCGGACCCAGCCTTAACATCCAGCACCAGCCCCGAAGCGCCCTCGGCGATCTTCTTGCTCATGATCGAGCTGGCGATCAACGGCACCGACTCGACAGTCGACGTGACATCCCGCAGCGCGTACAGCTTCTTGTCCGCCGGAGCCAGCCCCTCGGTAGCCGCGCAGACCACCGCGCCGACTGAATTCAGCTGCGCCGCGATCTCGTCCAGCGAAAGCGCCGCGCGCCAACCCGGGATCGACTCCAGTTTGTCGAGGGTCCCGCCGGTGTGGCCGAGCCCGCGGCCGGACAGCTGCGGCACCGCAGCCCCGCACGCCGCAACCAGCGGAGCCAGCGGCAAGGTGATCTTGTCGCCGACCCCGCCGGTCGAGTGCTTGTCCACGGTCGGGCGCGCGACGTCCAGCGACAGCCGCGAACCCGAGTCGATCATCGCGCCGGTCCAGCGTGCGATCTCGCCGTCGTCCATGCCACGCAAGAAAATCGCCATGGCCAGCGCGGCCATCTGCTCTTCCGCGACCGCCCCGTGCGTGTAGGCGTCGACGACCCAGTCGATCTGTTCGTCGCTCAGCCGTCCGCCGTCCCGTTTGGTCCGAATGACGTCTACCGCAGCGAAAGTCACGGCAAATCCTCCGGCCCGAACGCGTCCGGCAGCACCTCCGACATCGGCAGCACCCCGCGCGGAGTGTCGACCAGGCAAGAAGAACCGCCGAGTTCGAACAGAATCTGGCGACACCGTCCACAAGGCATCAGCAATTCGCCCGCGCCGCTGCGGCAAGCGACGGCAACCAAACGGCCGCCGCCGGACAGTCGCAATTGTCCGGCCATTGTGCACTCAGCACACAAACCCAAGCCGTACGAAGCGTTTTCGACGTTGCACCCGGTCACCTGACGGCCATCGTCCACAATGGCCGCGACGCCCACGTGCAGTCCCGAATAAGGCGCGTAAGCGTACGAGGCAGCCGAAACCGCAGCCGCGCGCAAAGCTTCCCAGTCCACTTCGGACATTAGTCGCCCTCACCTCGCCGGTACTGCGCACCGTCCGCCTTGGGTGGCCGAAGTCGTTGCGACGCAACGGCTAGCACGATCAGCGTCACGAAGTGCGCGGTGTACGGGATCAAGTCGCTCGGCAGAGTGTCGTTGGTCCAGTAAATCGCGTACAGGATGCCAGCGCCGACCACGCCGAGCGCAGCCGCGAGCCAACGCTTCCGGATCAGCTGCACGATCACGATGATCGCGAGCAGAATGACCGCACCGTACAGCAGCGCCAGCACCGCATCGCCGCCACCGGCGAGCTGCAGACCGTCGGAGTACCCGAACAGCGCGGCACCGCCGAGGAGCCCGCCCGGCCGCCAGTTGCCGAAGATCATCGCGGCCAGACCGATGTAACCGCGGCCGTTGGTCTGGTTCTCCAGGTAGTCCGCGCCGCCCTTGAGCAGCACCAGCGAAGCACCGCCCATGCCCGCGAACCCACCGGAGATCAGCACGCCGACGTACTTGTAGCGGTACACGTTCACGCCGAGCGACTCCGCCGCGACCGGGTTCTCGCCGCACGAACGCAGCCGCAGGCCGAACCGGGTGCGCCAGAGAATCCAGTAGCTCACCGGAATCAGCACGATCGCGAGCATGGTCAGCGGCGCGACGCCGGTCACCAGTCCGCGCAGAATGCCCGCGACATCAGACAGCCCGACGCGCTGCTGGTTCTCCAGCGAGCCCAGCCAGTCCGACAATCCGGCCGCCGAATAGGTGTCGAACTTCGGCACCGGCGGCGACTGGCGCGGGTTTCCCGACAGCGGCTCGAAAATCAGGTTCGCCAGATACTTCGCGACGCCGAGCCCGAGCAGGTTGATCGCGACACCGGAGACGATGTGGTTGACGTTGAACGTCACCGTCGCCACCGCGTGCAGCAGCCCGCCCAGCGCACCGAACGCGATCGCGGCCAGCAGGCCGACCCACGCGCCGCCGTAATACGCACCCCAGGCCGCGCCCCAGGTGCCGAGGATCATCATGCCTTCGAGGCCGATGTTGATCACGCCCACGCGCTCGGCCCACAGGCCGCCCAGCGCACACAGCAGGATCGGCAGCGCCAGCCGCAGCGCGGTCGACGCGGTGTTGCTGGACGTCAGCGCCGAAACGCCGGTGGCGTACGACGCGGTGGACATGACCGCGATCGCGACCACGGCCCAGATCACGCCGCGCAGCCAGCCGGGGATCCGCGGCCGCTTGCGCTTGACCGGCATCGGCGTCCCGGATTCCGGACCCGGCCGGGAGAACTCCGTCGTGGTGGTCACACCGCACCGCCTTCCGCGACCGAGGCGCCCTTGCGGCCGTTGCCGGCGAGCGCCCTGCCGACCCTTCGCTGTTCCGCGGCGAGGTCGGCCCGGCGCACGATCTCGTACGCCACGACGACCGAGAGCACGATGATGCCCTGCATGATCGTCGCGATTTCCTTGGATACGTTGATCTGCTCCAGCGACACCGCGGAGGTGTCGAGGAACGCCCACAGCAGCGCGCCGAACGCGATGCCGCCGGGGTGGTTGCGGCCGAGCAGCGCGACCGCGATGCCGGTGAAGCCGTACATCTGGGTCGCGGTGATGCCGTAGCTGTAGTCGCGGCCGAGCAGTTCCGGCATGGCGACCAGACCGGCCACCGCACCGGAAAGCAGCATCGCGATGAGCGTCATCTTCTTCGCGCTCACGCCACCGGCCGCGGCGGCCGTCGAGGACTCGCCGCTCGCCTTCAGCTCGAAGCCGAACCTGGTGCGGTTCAACATGAACCAGTACGCCGCGCCGATTACGACCGCGATGAACACGAACCCGAACAGCGTGCCCGACCCGAGCGGGATGCCCGGGATCCGGCCGGACGGCGCGATCACCCTGGTCCCGATGTTGTTGCCGGTCTGCACGCCGAACTGGTCGGCGTTGATGAGGAACGCGATGATGCCGGCGACGATCGAGTTCAGCATGATCGTCGAGATGACCTCGCTGACGCCGCGAGTCACCTTGAGCACCGCCGGGATCGTCGCGTACAGCGCGCCGGAAACGATGGCCACCAGCAGGATCACGATGGTGTGGATGACCGGCGGCAGCTGCAGCGCCCCGCCGATGATCGCGGCGACCACCGCGGCGAACCGGTACTGGCCCTCGACGCCGATGTTGAACAGGTTCATCTGGAACCCGATCGCCACGGCGAGGCCGGACAGGTAGTACACCGTCGCGAGGTTCACCGTGTCGACCGCGGTGGAGCCCTTGAACAGCTGGCCGATCATCGTCCCGTACGCCTGCAACGGGTCGGCGCCGGAGATGACGAGCGCGATCGCGGACAGGATCACTGCGAACGCGATCGCGAGCAGAGGCGGCAGAAGCCGCGTGCGCCACGAACTCATGAGTCTTCACCTTCTTCGGCGCCGGTCATGGCGGAACCGAGTTCCTGCGGAGTAACGGTGGCGGGGTTGGCCTCGCTCACGAGCCGTCCGCGCAGCATCACGCGAATGGTGTCGGACAGCCCGATCAGCTCGTCGAGGTCCGCCGAGATCAGCAGCACGGCGAGGCCGTCCGCGCGCGCCTGGCGGATCTGTTCCCAGATCAACGCCTGCGCGCCGACGTCGACGCCGCGCGTCGGGTGCGAAGCGATCAGCAGCACCGGGTTCCCGGACAGCTCGCGCCCGACGATCAGCTTCTGCTGGTTACCGCCGGACAACGCGGCCGCCGGAACGTCGATGCCGGGCGTGCGGACGTCGTACTCGCGCACGATCCGCTCGGTGTCCTCGCGCGCGCCCGCGATGTTGAGCAGTTGCCCGCCGGACACCGGTTCGCGCGTCTGGTAACCGAGAATCCGGTTGACCCACAACGGTTGCGTGAGCAGCAGACTGTGCCGCGTGCGGTCCTCGGCGATGTAGCCGATGCCCGCCTCACGCCGGGCGAGCGTGCCCAGCTTGACCAGATCGTGCGTCTTGCCGTCCGGCGGAGTCAGCTCGATGTGGCCGCCGCTCGCCTTGCGCATTCCCATGATCGTCTCGACCAGTTCGGTCTGGCCGTTGCCCTCGACGCCCGCGATGCCGAGCACCTCGCCCGCGTGCACGGTGAAGGAGATGTGGTCCAGCACGTTGCGCTCGGAGCCTTCGGCGGACAGCCGCAACTCGCGTACCTGAAGGACCTCGCGGGCGGTCACCGTCGACTCGCGCGTCTCCGGGCTCGGCAGCTCCGAACCGACCATCATCTCGGCCAGCTCGCGGCTGGTGATCTTCTTCGGATCCGCGGTGCCGACCGTGGTGCCGCGCCGGATCACGGTGACCGTGTCGGCGATCGCGCGCACCTCGTCGAGCTTGTGCGAGATGAAGAGGAACGTGTACCCGTCGGCCTGCATCTCGCGGACGGTGGCGAAGAGCGCGTCCACTTCCTGCGGCACGAGCACGGCGGTCGGCTCGTCGAGGATGATGATTTTCGCGCCCCGGTAAAGGACTTTGACGATCTCGACGCGCTGGCGGTCGGCGACGCCGAGTTCCTCCAGCAGCGCGTCCGGCTTCGCGTGCAGCCCGGTCCGCTTCGACAGTTCCGCCAGCCGCGCCCGCGCCGCGCGGCCGATGCCGTGCAGCGCCTCCGCGCCGAGGAACACGTTTTCCGCGACGGTCAGGTTGTCGGCGAGCATGAAGTGCTGGTGCACCATGCCGATCCCGGTGCGGATGGCGTCCTGCGGGTTGCGCAGTTTCACCTCGGCGCCGTTGATGGCGATGCTGCCCTCGTCGGGCTGCTGCATCCCGTAGAGGATCTTCATCAGGGTCGACTTGCCCGCGCCGTTCTCGCCGCACAGCGCGTGCACCTCGCCCGCCGCGACGGTGAGGTTGACGTCGGAGTTCGCGACGACGCCGGGGAACCGCTTGGTGATCCCGGTCAGCTGGACGGCCGGCACGCCCCGGTCGGGGACGGCTTCGGCCTCGATCTCGGTCATCGGAGGGGACATCCCGTTCTGTCGAAACGCGTGAGGGCCCGGAAGGAAGATCCTTCCGAGCCCTGCCGCGTCGTGAGCGTTACTTGGCCGGCTTGTCCGAAACCGTGATGGCGCCGGACACGATCTGGGCCTTGTACCCGTCGAGCACGTCCTTGATGTCGTCGACCTTGCCTCCGGAGGTGGAGTAGCCGACGCCGTCGGACTTGAGGTCGAAGCGCTTCGGCACCGTGCTCAGGTCGCCCTTCGCGACGGCCTGCAGGTACTCGAACACCGCGACGTCGACGCGCTTGATCATCGAGGTGATGATGATGTCCTTGTCGGCGGCGACCGTCTTCTGGTTGTACTGGTCGGAGTCGACGCCGATGGCCAGCGCGTTGTTCTGCTTCGCCGCGTCGAACACGCCCTTACCGGAGGCGCCGGCGGCGTGGTAGACGACGTCCGCGCCGCGCGAGATCTCGGCGGCGGCCTTCGCGTTGCCCTTCGGCGGGTCCTGGAAACCGGAGAAGTCGCCGGCCGGCGTCAGGTACTCGTCCTCGACCTTGATCTTGCTCGAAACGGCCTTCGCGCCCTGCAGGAAGCCCGCCTCGAACTTCTGGATCAGCGGGGTGTTCACGCCGCCGACGAAGCCGACGTGGCACTTCTTGCTCTTGTACGCGGCGGCGACGCCGGCCAGGAACGAGCCCTGCTCCTCGGCGAAGACCAGCGGCGTGACGTTCGGCAGGGTGATCGAGTCGTCGTCGACGATCGCGAACTTGGTGTTCGGGTACTTCGTGGCGACGGCCTTGACCGACTGCGCGTAGGCGAAACCGACCGCGACGATCGGGTTCAGGCCCTGCTGCGCCATCTGCTCGAGGCGCTGCTGCTTGGCGGCTTCGCTCTCGCTCGCGCTCGCGGTGCTCTCGTTGACGGTCGGGACGCCGAGGTCGGACTTCGCCCGGTCGGTGCCCGCGGCGGCCGCGTCGTTGAAGGAAGCGTCACCGCGACCGCCGACGTCGAAGGCAAGGCCGACCTTCAGCTTGCTGCCGTCGACCTTGCCCGAGGCGGCGCTGCTGCTCGTGGCGGCGGCCGGAGCGGCGGGCGGCTTCGGGGCGGTGATGCAGTTCGAGCCCGCATTGCCGTCCGAACCGGACGCGTTGTTGTTGCTTCCCCCGGTGTCCTTCGCGCACCCGGCCAGTGCAAGCACCCCAGCCATGGTCGCGGCGGCCAGCGCGGTTCCACGCATGCGACGCAACGTGTGTCTCCCTCCCCGCTGATCCAGCGGACGATCCAGGAACGGCCCGGTCACGGTCGCCGGGCTCAACTGGCAGACCGTACCCAACCGCCGGGTAGCCGCCATAGGAACGGCACGCTACGTAACACAAACGTTTACTCGGAGGCTCGATCCGCGACCAATCCGGCGCCGACCGTGATCAACTGCCGCCGCCCCGCCCGCCGCGATCACTCACCGTGGCCCCGCTTTCGCCCGGGAAAGGTCCGTGAAGGACTCCCAAGGTGGCGAGATGCCCGATTCGTGCGCGTGAGGGCGTCTCGGCGAGTACGTGAGGGGAACCCTGAAGGAATCAGATTCCTTCAGGGTTCCCCTCACGTATCTTCGCCCCGCCACCCGCATCCGGCCCCGGCAGAGGTCAACCCGGCCCGCCGGAAGGACCCCGTCACGGCCAGCTCAGACGTGCTCCAGACCACACGTCCGAGTGGTCTGCCGTGGTCACCGGTGTCTGGTCTGTCACAGAGAGGAACCCGGAGGTGAGCCGCGCGTATGGGTCGGGTCTAGCATCCATGCATCCACGCTCGATGGCCCCTGATCTCGGCACCGTCGCCGGAGTTGTCCCCAGTGGACCGACCCCGGCCGCGGGTGCGGACCTCACCGGTCACCCGGGCACGACAGTCATGACGTTGGAGGCCGTTCACCGATGTCCACCACGGCGAGCACTGCCACCGAAAGCGGGGCAGGAGCTAGCGATCGGGCGGGTGCCTCACGCCGGCAGGGAACTTTCTACCGGGGCGACCCCGGCATGTGGTCCTGGGTGCTTCACCGCATCACCGGCGTGCTGACCTTTTTCTTCCTGTTCGTGCACGTGCTCGACACCGCGCTCGTGCGCGTGTCGCCGAACACCTACGACCAGGTCATCGAGACGTACAAGACGCCGATCGTGAACCTGCTCGAGGTCGGCCTTGTCGGCGCGGTGCTGTTCCACGCGCTCAACGGGCTGCGCGTCCTGCTGGTCGACTTCTGGGCCAAGGGCCCGAAGTACCAGAAGACGATGCTCTGGGTCATCGGCGTCGTGTGGGTGGTCGTGATGGTTCCTGGTGCGTTCTTCATGCTGAAGCGCACCGTCGAGACGCTTTTCGGGGGTGCCTGATCCCATGGCCGACGCTCTGATCCTCGACAAGCCGCGCTCGCCGCGGCGCCCGTCCGCCCGGCGCAGCAACTTCGAGCTCTACAGCTGGCTGTTCATGCGCATTTCCGGGCTCGCGCTGATCATCCTGGTGCTGGGCCACCTGTTCATCATGAACATCCTCGACGGCGGCGTGCACCGCATCAACTGGGGCTTCGTCGCCGGCCGCTGGGCCTCGCCGTTCTGGCAGTTCTGGGACCTGGCGATGCTGTGGCTCGCCGAGATCCACGGCGGCAACGGCCTGCGCACGATCATCGACGACTACGCGCGCAAGGACTCCACCCGGTTCTGGCTGAAGATCCTGCTGTACGTCTCGATGGCGCTCATCCTGGCCGTCGGCACGATGGTGATCTTCACGTTCGACCCCGAGATGCCTGCCTCCTGAGGCGCACCCACCACTAGCTAGCGGAGTCTTTCCCTATGCAGTTCCACAAGTACGACGTGGTGATCGTCGGCGCGGGCGGCGCCGGCATGCGCGCGGCCATCGAGTCCGGCCAGCGCGCCCGCACCGCGGTCCTCACCAAGCTGTACCCGACCCGGTCCCACACCGGCGCGGCACAGGGCGGCATGTGCGCCGCGCTGGCGAACGTCGAAGAGGACAACTGGGAGTGGCACACCTTCGACACCGTCAAGGGCGGTGACTACCTGGTCGACCAGGACGCCGCGGAGATCATGGCCAAGGAGGCCATCGACGCCGTCCTCGACCTGGAGAAGATGGGCCTTCCGTTCAACCGGACGCCCGAGGGCAAGATCGACCAGCGCCGGTTCGGCGGGCACACCCGCGACCACGGCAAGGCCGCGGTGCGCCGCGCCTGCTACGCCGCGGACCGCACCGGCCACATGATTCTCCAGACGCTGTACCAAAACTGCGTCAAGCACGGCACCGAGTTCTTCAACGAGTTCTACGTGCTCGACCTGGTCCTGTCCGAGGGCGAGGACGGCAACCCGGTCGCCTCCGGCGTGGTCGCCTACGAGCTGGCCACCGGCGAACTGCACGTGTTCCAGGCGAAGTCGATCGTGTTCGCCACCGGCGGCGCGGGCAAGATCTTCAAGACCACTTCGAACGCGCACACCCTGACCGGCGACGGCCTCGGCATCATCTTCCGCAAGGGCCTTCCGCTGGAGGACATGGAGTTCTTCCAGTTCCACCCGACCGGCCTCGCCGGTCTCGGCATCCTGATCTCCGAGGCGGTGCGCGGCGAGGGCGGCATCCTCCGCAACGCCGACGGCGAGCGGTTCATGGAGCGCTACGCCCCCACCATCAAGGACCTCGCGCCGCGCGACATCGTCGCCCGGTCGATGGTCCAGGAGGTGCTGCAGGGCCGCGGCTGCGGGCCGAACAAGGACTACGTCGTCCTCGACGTGACCCACCTGCCGGTCGAGGTCCTCGAGACCAAGCTGCCGGACATCACCGAGTTCTCCCGCACCTACCTTGGCGTCGACCCGGTCAAGGAGCCGGTGCCGGTGTTCCCGACGTGCCACTACGTCATGGGCGGCATCCCGACGAACATCCACGGCGAGGCGCTGCGCGACAACGAGCACGTCATCCCGGGCCTGTACGCCGCGGGCGAGGTCGCGTGCGTGTCCGTGCACGGTTCGAACCGGCTGGGCACGAACTCGCTGCTGGACATCAACGTGTTCGGCCGCCGCGCGGGCATCGCCGCCGCGGAGTACGCGCTGGCGCACGACCACGTCGAGCTCCCGGAGAGCCCGACCACGCTGGTCGAGGAACAGCTGGAGCTGCTGCTGTCGGAGCACGGCGACGAGCGCGTCGCCGACATCCGCAAGGAAATGCAGCAGACGATGGACTCGCACGCGTCGGTGTACCGCACCGAGGACACGCTGAAGCAGGCGCTGACCGACATCCAGGCGCTCAAGGAGCGCTACCAGCGGATCACCGTGGCGGACAAGGGCAAGCGGTACAACACCGACCTGCTCGAGGCCGTCGAGCTCGGCTTCCTGCTGGAGCTGGCCGAGGTGCTGGTCGTCGGCGCGATCGCGCGCAAGGAGTCCCGCGGCGGCCACGCCCGCGAGGACTACCCGAACCGCGACGACACGAACTTCATGCGGCACACCATGGCCTACAAGCAGGGCGAGGGGCTGTCGGCCGACATCCGGCTCGACTACAAGCCGGTCACCTTCACCCGCTACGAACCGATGGAGCGGAAGTACTGATGACGACGGCCACCCCAGAGGCGCCCTCCGCCAAGGCGTCCGACGAGCACACGCCGATCCAGGTCACGCTGAAGATCCTGCGGTTCAACCCGGAGGTCGACCAGGAGCCGCACTGGGAGTCCTACGACGTCCCGGCGCAGCCGACCGACCGCGTGCTGAACCTGCTGTTCTACGTGAAGGACTACATCGACGGCACGTTCTCCTTCCGCCGCTCGTGCGCGCACGGCGTGTGCGGTTCGGACGCGATGCAGATCAACGGGATCAACCGGTTGGCCTGCAAGGTGCTGCTGAAGGACCTGCTCGAGAAGAACGGCAAGAAGACCGAGATCACCATCGCCCCGATCAAGGGCCTGACGACGTTGAAGGACCTCTACGTCGACATGGACCCGTTCTTCGAGGCGTACCGGGCGATCAAGCCGTACCTGATCACCTACGGCAACGAGCCGACCCGCGAGCGGATCCAGTCCCAGGCCGACCGCAACAGGTTCGACGACACCACCAAGTGCATCCTGTGCGCCTGCTGCACGTCGTCCTGCCCGGTCTACTGGAACGACGGCTCGTACTTCGGCCCGGCGGCGATCGTGAACGCCCACCGCTTCATCTTCGACTCCCGCGACGAGGGCGCCGAAGAGCGGCTGGACATCCTGAACGACGGCGAAGGCGTGTGGCGCTGCCGCACGACGTTCAACTGCACCGACGCCTGCCCGCGCGGGATCCAGGTGACGAAGGCGATTCAGGAAGTGAAGCGGGCGCTGCTTTTCAAGCGCGTCTGATTTTTAGCCACGAAAGCGGCCCTCGTCCCGAGCATTCGGGACGAGGGCCGTTTTTGTTGCCGCGTCAGTGAACTGCGTCCAGCGCGTTCACCAAACCGCGCCCGTAGTACGAGTTGTTCTGCTTCGGCCCTTCACACGCCGAAACATCGCAAGCCACCGGATCCGCTTCCGCGGTAAGCAAAGCCGACAGAGCGCGCGGCGGCGCGTTCCGATGCGTGGAAGCCAGCAAAGCCGCAACCCCGGCCGCGTGCGGGGAAGCCATCGAGGTGCCGCACTTAGTGCCGTAAGCGCCATTGAAGACCGTCGACAGCGGGCAGCCCGCGCCTTCCCCGGCAGGCGGCTTCTGCCCCGAATCCCCGCCCGGCGCGGTAACCGTGACCGAGCCGTAGTTGGAGTAGTAAGCCTTCGTACCCGCGTAACCAACCGCAGACACCGTCACCACACCGTCGATCGCCTTCGGCAGGATGCCGCACGAAGAGTCAATCTTGTGTGGACGGTTCGGGTCCACAGTCTGCGTACGCACATCGAAGCCGGAGTTGCCCGCTGCAGCGATGTTGAGAGTCCCGCGCTGCGTCGAGTAAGTGACAGCGCGCCGTACGGCCTCGTACGCGGCAGCGTCGCCCGCTTCGTTGCGGCAGTAGAACATCCCGGGGTCGATGTAGTAGCTGTTGTTCGTCACTTGGAAGCCGTGCTGCCCGGCCCAAACGAAGCCGCAGACGGCCGCCTCCGGGAAGATGTAGCCGTCGTCGTTCACCACCTTCACCGACGCCAGCCGCACGCCCGGCGCGATGCCGGTGAAGCCGCGCTTAACGTCCTTGCCCGCGATGGTGCCCGCGACGTGTGTGCCGTGATCGGAGTTCGTCGGCGTCCACGAGGACGCGTCCGGTGCGCCGGTGACACAGCCGGTTGAAGACTGCGCGTCTACCGCATGCGCGAGCGCGGGGTGCTTGGCGTCGATGCCGGAATCCAGCACGCCGACGGTGACCGACCGCGAACCCGGGTTGATCTTGTTCGCCTCGGGAGCGTGGATCGCGCGCATGTCCCACTGCTGTGTCGACAAATCGTCACCGGCGGCGATGCTCTCGGTCTGCTCCAGCATTCCGATAGCCGAGCGCAATCCGGCGCGGGCGGCGGCCTTCGCGGCGACGTCCTTGCCCGCCGAGTAGGCCCGCTTCACTCCGAGCCGGTCGGCGAAGTCCGCGTTGCGCGAGCTGGCGACCGCGACGCCGATCTCCGGGTAGTACGCGATCCGCTTGCCGCACTTGGCGCTCAGCTCCGCGTCGACCGAACGTTGCTTCTCGCCCGGTTGGTACAGCACGACGTAGCTGTACTGGGTGCTGGTGGTGTCACACGACGGCGCGGGCGCGGCGGACGCGGGCACGGCCACCGCGCCGGCGGCGACCCCGGCCACCGCGATGGGGACGAGCAATCGACGTAAACGGGACATTTAGCCTCCATGGTCGGTCGCCCGAAACTAAGCCAGCCCGGACGCGTCCCGCCACCGACCAAAGGACTCATCCCCGCATCAGGTGTTCGCGCGTTCCTTCGACGTCGCCCGGATGCCGCGCCAGCCGAGCACCCCGATGGCGGTGCCGAGCACGAACGACACGACCGTCAGGATCGCGTGCACGATGAAGTACCCAGTGGGTGAACCGTCGGCCGCCCAGGACTGGTTGCTGGCCCACAGATTCTTCGCGAACGTGATCCAAATGATCCAGGACCAGATGCCGAAAGCGAACAAGGCCATCGCTGTACCTCGTGAAATGCGCATGTCTCGAGTATGCCGCCGGACCATCGGCGCTAGATTGCGTGGGTGCACCCTGCTTTCGCCCGGTCGCTGCGAGCATTCGCCGCGCCACTCGCCGCAGCCCTCGTAGCCGTCGCCGCGCCTGTCGCCCTCGCCGCCCCGGCGTCGGCGGAGCAATGCACCGAGCACGCCGCGCCGCCGGCCCCGGTGGACACCTCGGAGAAGCCGAAGCCGGGCCAGACCGTCCCGCCGCCGCTTCCGATGCCCGCCCAGCCGGTCGGCGGCGACCGTCTTGGCGGCTGCGGCCCGATCCTCCCGCCGGGCGCGCCCGCGCTGCCCCCTGGCGATACCTCGGCGTCGTGGGTCCTGCAGGACCTCGACACCGGCGCGGTCGTCGCGGCGAAGGACCCGCACGCGCGGGAGCGGCCCGCGTCGCTGATCAAGACGCTGCTGGCGCTCGTGGTGGTCACCGAGATGAAGCCCGAGCAGATCATCGTGCCGACCAAGGAGGACGCCGAGCAGGAATGCACCTGCGTCGGCATCACCGCGGGCGGGCACTACACGGTTGACCAGCTGCTGCACGGCCTGCTGATGCACTCGGGCAACGACGTGGCGCACGCCTTCGCGACCGCGCTGGGCGGCGCCGACGCGGCGGTCGCCAAGATGAACGCGCTCGCCGCCCGCATCGGCGCGACCGACACCCGCGCGGCGACCCCGTCCGGCCTCGACGGACCGGGCATGTCGACCTCGGCGTACGACCTGAGCCTCGTCTTCCACTACGCGATGAAGCAGCCGGAATTCGCCAAGGTGGTGGCGACGAAGAACTTCACGATCCCGGCCATCGACGGGAAGCCGCCGATTCCGGTGTTCAACGACAACAAGCTGCTCGGCGTGTATCCCGGTTTCCTCGGCGGGAAGACGGGCTTCACCGACGACGCGCGGCACACGTACGTCGGCGGCGCGGCGCGCGACGGGCACCGCCTCGCGATCGTGATGATGCGCGCCGAACAGCGTCCGACGAAGGTGGTCGACCAGGCGGCGAAACTGCTCGACTACGGCTTCGCGCTGGAGAAGAACGGCGCGCAGCCGGTCGGCCAGATCGCCTACCAGTCGTTGAGCGCCGACTCCGCCCCGATGTCCGACAAGCAGGTCACCCCCGCTGGCGCGACGACCGCGTCCGCGCAGAAGCCGGACCCGTTCGGGACGACCGGCTGGATCCTGACGGTGATCGTGCTGGTGATCATCGTGGCCGGGTTCGTCATCAGCTATCAGCGGAAGCGCAACGCCCGCGCATAACGCGACCGATGAAAAAGGGCCTCCTTGATTCGCTCAAGGAGGCCCTTTTCGTTGCGTAGCGTCAGCTCTTCCGCCTGCCTAGCCAGGCCAGCAGCGCACCCGCGCTGAACGCGCCCGCCACCGAGCCGAGCCCCAGCCCGTGCTGCACCGTCACCCGCGGCTCCAGCAACACCGGAGCGGGCGGCTGCACCACGCGCCGCTGGTTCTCCCGCGCGGTCGCCGTCCACGCCGTCACCAGCAGCAGGAACCGCGACACCAGGTTCGCGAAGACCAGTAACCCGATCACCGGCCCGAAGATCGCCGCCGACGGGGACTTCGTGACGCTCGCCAGATAGACCGTCGCGACCTGCTGCAAGACCACGAATCCGACCGCGGCGATGAGCGCGCCCTTGACCGCGCTCCGCAGCGCGACGTGCTCCCGCGGCAGCCGCGCGATCACCCACAGGAAAACCAGCGCGTTGGCGACCAGGCTGAGCACGATCGTCGCGACGTGCAACAGGAACTTCGCCCACCCCTGGCCTTCCAGCCCGACCAGCTTCAGCAGCAGTTCGCCGAGCCCGCTGCCCGCCGCTGTGAGCGCGAACGACACGACCAGCGCCAGCCCGAGCCCGAGCAGCGACAGCAGGTCCTTGATCGTCTTGCTGACGAACGGTTCCGTCTTCTTCTCCTGGCCCCACTGCGCGGTGAGCGCGTCGCGGAGGTTGGCCATCCAGCCGATGCCGGAGTAAGCCGCCAGCAGCAGCCCGAAGATCCCGATGCCGCTGCCGGACTTCAGCGCCGCGTCGGTGATCTGCTTGACCAGGCCGCGCAGCCCCTCCGGCACCGAGCTGTCGATCCCGTGGGTGATCTGGTCGATCACCGCGGTGTTGTGCCCGAGCACCATGCCGACGACCGCGAACGCCACCATGAAGATCGGGAACACCGACAGCACGCTGAAGTAGGTGATCGCCGCCGCGTAATGGTTGCCGTAGTTTTCGTTGAAGGAGTCGTTGGCGCGGATCAGGTGATCCAGCCACGGGTACTTCCGCCGCAGCCGGGGCAGCAGCTTTTCCTTGTCACCGGTCTCTTTCGCCACCGGAAAACGCTAACCACGGCGACCGGGCCCCGCAACGCGAGCGTGCCCGCGCGGTTACTGTTCGTGGAAGACGGAGATCATCTTCTGGGCGGCGGGCACCAGCAGCCGGGTCGCGTCCGCGCCGCTGATGCCGTCCGGTGCGGCGTTGTGGTCGGCGAGGTAGAGCTTGAACACGAAGCGGCCTTTGCGGAACAGCACCTCGCCGTGGGTCTGCCCCTTGCTGCTTACCTGTCCCTCGTCCCCGACCTGCGCGGGCGCGGATTGGCCGTCCTTCGGCGCGGATCCGAGGTAGCTCTTCGCCGCGTCTTCGCCGAGGAAGCTGATCGCGGTCAGGTGCAGCGCGCGCCGGTCGATGCCGTTGTCGTGACCGGTGCCGCGCTCGCAGTCGATCTGCACGTAGTTGTGCTCGGTGCTGTTGGTCATGATCATGTCGCCGACGGCGGTAGCGGGGGTTTCGGCGACCATCGGCGAAGCGTCGGTGCCGATCGCCGGGGTCACCGCGTCGGGCGTGAGCATCGGGCAGGGCTGCGCGACCGATTTCGGGAATGCCGCGCTGTCGTAACCGATGACGTTCGCCCCGGCCGGCGCGCTCACCTGCTTCGCGAAGTTCTCGGCGACCTTCTTGCCGAGATCTTGCAGCTTGCCCGCGCTCTTGTCTGCCTTCAGCTCGAAGTCCAAATCGACCAGCGTGTCTCCCAGGACCAACGCGGCATCGCCGGAAGCGTCCGACGGGCTATCCGTCTTGCGGCGCTTGGAGAAGATCTTCACCGGGCCGACAGTCAGGCTGGGATCCGCGTCGTCAAGGTAGGGCTTGGTGTTCACGGTCGGCACGTAGGCCGGCTGGGACACCGCGACCGCGAGGTGCTCGTGTGTTTGATTGCCCTGGTCGTCTTGCAGGCTGTACACACAGTGGTTTACGCCCGAGGTCAGCGCCTTGGCGTAGGTGTTTTCGGACGACCGCAGCGGTCCCGAACCGTCGCCGACCAGGTAGCGGCGCTCGAAGGTGGCCCCGTTCGGGTCCGGCCGCGAGTCGACCCTGATCCCGAGCGCGACGAGGTCTGCGACGGTCAGCAGGTTGCACGCCTGGATCACCGGCTTGCCGCCGATCCGCACCGCTTGCGGGTTCGCTTTTTCCTTGATCGGAGCGGGGTCCGGATACTGCGAGTTCGCATAACCCGGCCGTTGCACGGTCTGGCCGTCGCCGTTCGGGTCCTTCGCCTTCTCGCTGTCCGATCCGGACATTCCGCCGCACGACGTGACCAGCACCAGCGTCGCGACACTGATCGGCCACAAACCAGTTTTGAATTTCACGCTATTCCGTCCCCCCTGGACTTGTTGTGTGTGCGCCTCGCTCAGCTCGCGGGCAGGAACCCGATCCGCTCGTAGACCGACGCGAGCGTGGCCGACGCGACCTCGCGCGCCTGCCGCGCCCCCGCAGCGAGGATCCGGTCCAGCTCCGCGACATCGTCCAAATAGGACTGGACACTCTCCTGCAGCGGCGTGACCCAGTCGACGAGCACCTCGGCGAGGTCCTTCTTGAGGTCGCCGTAGCCCTTGCCCTCGTAAGCGGTTTCGAGGTCGGCGACGGTGCGGTCGGTCAGCGCGGAGTAGATCGTGAGCAGGTTGGAGACGCCCGCCTTCTCCTCGCGGTCGAACCGGACCTCGCGGCCGGTGTCGGTGACCGCGGAACGGATCTTCTTCGCCGAGCGCTTCGGGTCCTCGAGCAGTTCGACGAGCCCGTTGGCGGTCGCCGCCGACTTGCTCATCTTCGCCGTCGGTTCCTGCAGGTCGTAGATCTTCGCGGTGTCCTTGACGATGAACGGCTCCGGCATCACGAACGTCTTGCCGAACCGGCTGTTGAACCGCTGCGCGAGGTTGCGGGTCAGCTCGAGATGCTGCCGCTGGTCCTCGCCGACCGGCACCGCGTTGGTCTGGTACAGCAGGATGTCCGCGGCCATCAGCACCGGGTAGGTGAACAGGCCGACGCTCGCGTGGTCGCTGCCCTGTTTGGCGGCCTTGTCCTTGAACTGCGTCATGCGGCCGGCCTCGCCGAAGCCGGTCTGGCATTCGAGCACCCAGCTCAGCTGAGCGTGCTCGGGCACGTGGCTCTGCACGAACAACGCGCTGCGCGCCGGGTCGACCCCGATGGCGAGCAGCTGCGCGGCCGAACGCCGCGTCCGCTCGAGCAGCACCTTCGGGTCCTGCTCGACGGTGATCGCGTGCAGGTCGACGACGCAGTAGAAGGTCTCGTGGGTGTCCTGCAGCCGCACCCACTGACGCAGGGCGCCGAGGTAGTTGCCGAGGTGGAAGGAGTCGGCAGTCGGCTGGATCCCGGAAAGCACCCGCAGGCGCCCGTTCTGTTCGTCGGACACGCCGAGATTCTTTCAGGCTGCGAAGGAGGCGATGCCGCGGCCCCGGGGGTTCGCGGCCGGAGGGGCAGCCGGGACGTCTCGACGGCCTCGGTCCGAAGATTCACTTCCGGGGAGGAGCCGCCGCTCTGGGGATTTCAGAACTGGCGGGAGCCTCGGGCCCCTGGCTGAGCGCGGTTCACCGGGATTGCCGATGTCCAGCACCACCGCGAGATTCACGCCCGGCCACGCCCCGAGCACGGTCCGTCCGGACTGCCGACGATCCAGCACCACCGAAACATTCGGGCTCGACCGCGCCGCGACCCCAGCACGGTTCGCCGGGACTGCTGAAGGTTCTGGCGGGAAAACTCACCGCCGCTGCCGGGCTGCTGCCGGAGAACCGGCGAGCCGACTAGGACTGCCGCAGGGGCAGCGCGGCCGGAGCCGGTTCGAGCGGCCGGGTCGGCTCCTCGTCGAGAGTCCCGGCGGCAGCCTCGATCGTCTTCGCGCGGGCCTTGCGCCGCTGCCGGACGACGCCCAGCGCCATTCCGATGATGCCGAAACCCACCGCGACCAGGCCGACCGGTCCGAGCATTCCGAACCCGGTCGACGTCGTCTCCGCGCGGACCACGCCGTCGTCCGCGAACGCCGTCGCGCCCGTTCCGACGGCCGCGACCAGGATCGTCGCCAGCACCGCCAGGACGCGTCCGCCCGCAACCGCCAAGGAACGGCCCGAAGCCGCTGCCCGGCCGCGGCCTGCCGCCGAAACACCGCGGCCGTCCTGCGCCGCGTCGCGGATCGAAGTCGGTTGAGGTGCCGTCGCGCCGGGCACCCCCAATGGGGTGACGGACGCCGAACGGCCGAGCGCCAGCGTGGACCGTGTCACGAACCGGCCTGGGTTGCGCACCGGAGTGCCTCCCGCGAGGTGACTGTTCTGAGTGAGCGTCTCACCCGTAAGGATGAGTTCTCGACGTGCTACTGGTCAGAAAACTACCGAGCGTGTCAAGACCTGTCGGATCTGATCAACTCGGGTGCCGAGGCTAGCGCCCACTCGGGGAGTAACCATGGGCACCCCCGCCGTCTCGGCGTCGTCGGTGGTCAGCGCCGTGCGCGGCTCGCGGGACCACGCACAGTGTCCTCAACCCCGGCGAAACCGGACAGAATCACCCCGCAGAACAAACCCGAACTACTCTCAGCAGGTTATTCACCAGCTGGTCACCAGCGGGAAAACCAGGCTCAGCCCGGGAACGGCACGTCGTACTTCGCGGTGACCGGCGCGTGGTCCGACCAGCGCTGGTCATACGACTCTGCCCGTTCGACCACCACCGACGTCACCTTCTCCGCGAGACCGGGGGTCGCTAGCTGGCAGTCGATGCGCCAGCCCGAGTCGTTGTCGAACGCCTTGCCCCGGTAGGACCACCACGTGTACGGACCGGGCCCCTCGGCGTCGAGACGGCGCTGGACGTCGACGTAGCCCGCCTCGTAGACGCGGCCCATCCACTCGCGTTCCTCGGGCAGGAAGCCGGAGTTCTTCTGGTTGCCGCGCCAGTTCTTGAGGTCGACCGTGTCGTAGGCGATGTTCCAGTCGCCCACCACGACGACCTCCCGGCCTTCCGCGGCCGATTTCGCGCGCAGTTCGACCAGGTACGGCAGGAACGCGGCCATGAAGCGCTCCTTCTCGTCCTGGCGCTCGGTGCCGACGTCGCCGCTCGGCAGGTACAGGCTCGCCACCACCACGCCGGGCAGGTGCATTTCCAGGTACCGCCCGCTGTCCTCGAACTCGGGCTCGCCGAACCCGGTCCGCACCTCGTCCGGCTCGACGCGGCTGTACAGCGAGACCCCGTTGCGGCCCTTCACGACCGAGGGCGCGTGCGCGGCGAACCACCCCTCCGGCGCGACGACGGACGCGGGCAGCTGCGCGGCCTCGGCCCGCACTTCCTGACACGCGACGACATCCGCCTCAGTGGCGGCCAGCCACTCGACGAAGCCCTTCTTGACGGCGGCCCGGAGGCCATTGACGTTGACAGTGGAGACGATCAGCACCCCGCGCACGCTACCCGCCGGGTCCGACAATTTTCCGCGCGCGGCAGGTCCGGCGAGGTCCAGAATGACCGCCATGCCCCGCCTGACCGTCCTCGGCAGCTGCGGCGCCTGGCCGGAACCCGGCCGCGCCTGCGCCGGATTCCTGCTGTCCCACGAGGATTTCCACGTCGCGCTCGACCTCGGCTACGGAGCCGCCGCACAGCTCTTCCGGCACGTCCCCGCCGACCGGCTCGACGCGATCGTCGTGACGCACGAGCATCCCGACCACCTCGCGGACGTCAGCGCACTCGGCCGGGCCCGCCACTACACGACCGACCGCAAGCTCCCGTTGCACTGCACTCCCGGCAGCGTGCGCCGACTGGCCGCGATGGAGCCCAGCCCCGCCCCCGACGAGAACTTCGACCTCCACGACCTCGGCGCTGAGACCGATCTCGGCCCGTTCCGGCTCACCACCGCGCTTCTGCCGCACCACGTGCCGAATTACGGAGTCCGGCTCACCGCACCCGGCTACACCCTCGCCTACACAGGCGACACCGGTCCCGCTCCGCAACTGACCGATCTGGCCCGCGACGCCGACGTCCTCATCTGCGAAGCCACCCTGCAAGGCGCACCGCCGGACGGCCCCCGCTACCTGATGACCGCCGCGGAAGCAGGGCAGCTCGCCACTGCGGCGAATGTCCGAACGCTGCTGCTCACGCATTTCTGGCCGGGTTCCGACCGAGCGGTTTCGGTGGCCGAAGCCCGCGCCAACTTCTCCGGAGAAGTGCTCGCCGCGGAAGAAGGACTCATGCTGAATCACGCATAACCGCGTGCCACATAAAAATCGCGATCGACCACTACCCGCTTTCGCACCAGTACCGAGCAGTGCGAAGAGCAAACCGAACCGGAGCAGGTGCCGTAAAGAAATCCGGCAATCGCGAAAGTTCCGAGCCGCACGGAGGCAGCGGCTCAGCCGATCGGCGGCAATCCCGGTTGGACGACCGAAGCCGTCCCACCACATGAGACGAACCGCCGGAGCCGAGACACCACACCGGACCCGCCCGGAACCGGGCTCGCCAACCGCTCGATCCCAGGCGAACCACGCGACGCATCGAACCCAGCAACCACACGAATCCAAGCACCGCAAGCAGTCCAGTCAAGCCAGCGCCCGCACAGAGAACGACCAGGCACCAGTACGAAACGGACTCAGCACTTGGCCCCGGACACCGGCGTCACGAAGCTGTCCGCGACCCACTTGCCGTCGGCGATCTTCCGGAACCCGTTCTGCACCACGGGTTGTGCGTCGAATTCCGCGCCGCGCAAGTACTTGCCGATGACTTTCCCGTTACCCGCGGCGGTTTCCCGCGCGTTGAGCACGTCGGCGGTCACCGAGACCTTGCAGCCGGTCGGGGATCCCTGCGCGTCCGCCTGACCTTTCTGGCCGAACGCGTAGATGACCACGACCGCAGCGATGACGCCGATAATAATCAGTGTCTTCTTGGGCAAACCCAGAATCACGGCCGCTCCTCAGTCGCGAAAAACCCCTCGTCCAGAGTAGGCAGTCCGGCCGGGCCCGGACAGGTTCCCGACCCCTTTCCACCCGGAGGTGCCAATCCTGTCACCGACACAACACGAAGAGTGACAAAAAAAGAAGGGCACCTCGGAAGACTCCTCCGAGGTGCCCTTCTCCCTAACGGCTAAAGAAAGATCAGCCCTGCGCGATCTTCTTGGCCAGGTTCTCGTCCAGCGTCGCGAGGAAGTCCTCGGTCGTCTGCCATTCCTGGTCCTTGCCTACCAGCAGCGCGAGGTCCTTCGTCATCTTGCCGCCTTCGACGGTGTCGACGACGACCTGCTCCAGCTTGTTCGCGAAGCCGATCAGCTCCTGGTTGCCGTCCAGCTTGCCGCGGTGCTCGAGGCCCCGGGTCCACGCGTAGATCGAGGCGATCGGGTTCGTGGAGGTCGGCTTGCCCTGCTGGTGCTGGCGGTAGTGCCGGGTGACCGTGCCGTGCGCGGCCTCGGCCTCGACGGTCTTGCCGTCCGGCGTGCGCAGCACCGAGGTCATCAGGCCGAGCGAACCGAAGCCTTGGGCCACGGTGTCGGACTGGACGTCGCCGTCGTAGTTCTTGCACGCCCAGACGTAGCCGCCCTCCCACTTGAGCGACGCGGCGACCATGTCGTCGATCAGCCGGTGCTCGTAGGTGATGCCCTTGGCGTCGAAGTCCGACTTGAACTCGGTCTCGAAGATCTCCTGGAACACGTCCTTGAACATGCCGTCGTAGGCCTTGAGGATCGTGTTCTTGGTGGAGAGGTAGACCGGGTACTCGCGGTCGAGGCCGTACTGCAGCGACGCGCGCGCGAAGTCCTCGATCGACTTGCGGTAGTTGTACATCCCCATCGCGACGCCGCCGCCCTCGGGGAAGTTCGCGACCTGGAACTCCATCGGCTCGGAGCCGTCTTCGGGGGTGTAGGTCATCGTCAGGGTGCCCGGGCCGGGGACCTTGAAGTTGGTGGCCTTGTACTGGTCGCCGTGCGCGTGCCGGCCGATGATGATCGGCTTGGTCCAGCCGGGTACCAGCCGGGGGACGTTGCGCATGACGATCGGCTCGCGGAAGATCACGCCGCCGAGGATGTTGCGGATGGTCCCGTTCGGGGACACCCACATCTTCTTGAGGCCGAACTCCTCCACGCGCGCCTCGTCGGGCGTGATCGTGGCGCACTTGACGCCGACACCGTGCTGCTTGATGGCGTTGGCGGCGTCGATCGTGATCTGGTCGTCGGTGCGGTCCCGCTCCTCGATGCCCAGGTCGTAGTAGTCCAGGTTCACGTCCAGGTACGGGTGGATCAGCTTGTCCTTGATGAACTGCCAAATGATGCGGGTCATCTCGTCGCCGTCGAGTTCGACAACGGTGCCCTGGACCTTGATCTTGGCCATGAGCAGCGGTGCTCCTTCCGCGGATCTTCGCGTTCTCTTCTTCGCTCTCCGATAGCGGTACAAGCGTACTGCTAAACAGAGCTGGATGGTTCCAGAAGTGGTCGGAATCAAGTCTCTACCACCCTTGACGCGGCTCTCCGACCGGGCACGATCCGGGCGCCCGCTCGAGGGGAACCGGACGAGCCCGGCGAACATCCCATCGCGTAACCACAGCCTGGGAGGCCACACCATGTCGTACCCCGCGCCCTACCCCGCCCAACCGGCGATGGTCAGCCAGCCCGCCAGCCGCGCCGCCGCGCGCGTGCTGAGCGGACTGTGCGGCCTCGTGCTCACGCCGATCGCGATCGGCGTGCTGGCCTTCGGCGGCTACCGCCAGCAGACCCAGGTGTCCGCGACCTTCGGCGAACACGGCGACGGCCTCGGCATGACGCTGATGGCGGTCGGCGCGCTGCTGCTCGTCGGAGTGGCCCTCCTCGGTGCGTGGTCGGGTGCCGGGCCGGTCGTCGGCGGGGTGATCTGGGGCGTGCTGCCCGGGGTCGTCACGCTCGTGTCGCCGCGGACCGGAATCGACCTGCTGCGTCTGCTCCCGGGCGACGAACTGGCGGCCGGATTCGGCGGCTGGCTGGTGTCCGGTGCGCTGCTGGGCGCCGGATTCGTGCTGGTCGGCGCGGGTCTGGCGGCGACGCTCGTGCGTCGGCGCAGGTAGCGGCGAGACGGCGCGGGCCCGGTGAGACTATTTGCAGATGGGATTGTTCACCGTAGCCGAGGCCCGCACTGAACTCGCCCGGCTGCTTCCCGTTCTCGCCGAACTGATCCGGGTCCGCGCCGACGCCGCCGAGCTCGCCGCGTCCCTGCGTCCTGGCGGGCGGGACACCAGCCTCGGCGGCCTGCCGGAGTGGAAGGCCGCGCAGGCCCGGCTGGACGACCTGATGACCGCGATCCAGGCGACCGGGGCCGAGCTCAAGGGGTTCGCCCCGCTGCTGGTGGACTTCCCGGCCTCGCTCGACGGCGACGACGTGCTGTTGTGCTGGCTCGAGGGCGACCGGGAGCTGACCTGGTACCACCGGGCCGATCTCGGTTTCGCCGGCCGTCGCCGATTGCCCGGATAATCACTGGTCAAGCCCACTACGGTGGCTGGGTGAGCACACTTTTCGACGCCGACGCGGCGGGATACGACGAGGACACCTTCCACCCGTATGTGGCCGAGCAGCTGATCAGCGGCCTTGCCCCCAAGCCCGCTCTCTTGGTCGACGTCGCCGCCGGGACCGGCGCGGCCGCCTTCTCGGCGCTGCGGCTGGAACCGGCCGCCG
>NZ_JBSFNS010000067.1:0-43731 GCF_053587275.1 Amycolatopsis sp. NPDC003676 | reverse complement strand
GCTCCAGCCGTATTCGGCGAGGAAGGCTTCGACGCGGCCGGGCGTCAGGCCGAAGCGCCAAAGCCGCTGCTTGAGAACGACCGGCATTGCCACTCACCACCCCCTACCAGCCGAGTTGATCCCCCAACCGCAACCGGAGCCACAGCACCAGCCGCTCGTCCGGATCCGCCAGGTCGAACCCGAAGATCTCCTCCGCCCGGGAAAGCCGGTACCGGATCGTGTTCGGATGCACCGACAACCGCGTCGACGCCGCAGCGATGTCACCGTTCGTATCGAGGTAAGCGAGGATCGTCGGCGCATACGTAGTCCCGTGCTCGACGTCGTGCGCCCGCACCGCCGGACCCAGCCGTCGCGGCAAAGAGGCGTCCCCGGCCAGGATCTGCGCCAGCACCGACAGCGTCGCCCCGGCCCAGACCTCCTCGATCGCCGCCACCTGACACGGTTCCGGGGAGGTCCGTCGCTCCGCCAGTGTCCGCAGGACCAGGTCCGCGTCGGCCCGGGAGGATGCGATAGACCGCAGCCCGGGAACCGTCGCGCCGAGTCCCGCTTGCACCGGCATCCGCAGCGCGCCGTGCGCTCGCCGGGCGATGTCGGCGACCAGTTCGCGGTGCGCGGGACCCTCGGGCAGCAGCGCGTAAACGGTCCCGTCGATCAGCGCGCAGCCGTGCCGTCCGTAGTGCGCCTCGCAGTGCAGGCTCACCAGATCGGCCAGCCGCGTCGCCGCGTGGGCAGCCAGTACGTCTTCGGGATCGGCGACGGTGAACGCGGCGACCGCGACCGGGGCGTCCGGGTCCAAGCCGAGTTGCGGGGCGACGGCGGTGACGCTGCTCGGGTCGGCCAGCAGGCGTTGCAGCAGGTCAGCGCGCCGACGGCGGACCACGTCGACCGCCGTGCGCGCGGCCAGCAGGTGCAGCGCGGCGATCTCGGCGGCGTTGAACAGCGCTTGCTCGGCCGTCTCGTCGAGGCTGTCGTCGGCGTCGACCACCCAGATCGAACCCAGCATCTCGCTGCCTGCCCGCACCGCGACGCCGAGCCGCGGCAGCCCGCCGGGAAGCGAAGGAAACCGGCAGGTCTGCCGTACCCGCGCGAGTTCGCGGTACTGGTCGTCGTAGAAAACCGGCACCTCCGGCACCTGCAGTCCGAGGATGCCCTGGCGGCGGCCGTCGTCGATGGGCTGGCCGGGCAGCGTCGAGTACGCCAGGATCCGCCGGTGGGGATCTTCGATGGTGGTCGCGCCGCCGACCATCCCGGCGATGGCGTTGGCCAGCGCGAACAGATCGCCCGCGGCCGGTGCGCCGGGCGTGCGCACGGCGGGGGCGAGCGCCGAGGAGATCATGGTCTCGAGGTGGTGCCAGGGCACGGCTTCGTCGGCGGCGAGCAGCACGACCCCGGCGTCGCGCGCGGCGTCGGACAGCTCGGTGAGGGGTTCGCCGAAGCTTTTCACCACCAGCGCTGAATATCCCACGGCAGAGTTGATGAGATCTTTCGCTTCGGCCGCATCGGCCCCGACGGCGAGCAGGATCGTGTCCTGCCCCGGCGGCGCGCCGCTGCGCCGCTCGTGGATGAGCACCCCGGACACCGGCACCGGACGCTCCGGCAGCGGGCTGACCGGCTGCAGCAGCGAAGCGCCGAGCGCGTCGAGGACCTGCCCGAGATCGGGGACCTCCGGATCGAGCATCTTCACCTCTTTAGCCAGACGCACAAAACATCCGCGGAATCTCTGGACCGGCACTGCACGCACCCGGACGATCCGGCCGCGAGGCTGTCAGCATGCACGTTCCACCAGGCGCACCCGCGACCGTACTCCCTCCGGCCCCGGACACGGCCGTCTCGACCGCCCTGCGCGCCGCGAACCGGGCCGGCGTCCGGATCCGGCTGGCCGACGACGTCCGGACGCTCGAAGCGGTGTCGCGATTCCTCGCCCAGGTGTGGCAGACGCCGGAATCCCACGCTCCGTTCGGCGCGGACGCGCTGCGCGCCGTCGTCCACGCGGGCGGCGCGGTGCATTACACGGCTGATGACGCCGGTATTCAGGCGGCGTCGGCGCTCATTTTCTGCCCACCGGTGACGCGCGCTGTCTATTCGCTGATCGCCGCAGCGCGCGCGAGCGATCGGGGAGTGGGCTTCGCACTCAAGCAAGCCCAGCGGGTATGGGCGCTTGATCAGGGCGCGGAAACGATGGTCTGGACTTTTGATCCGCTGGTAAGCCGTAATGCGCATTTCAACCTGGCGAAACTCGGCGCGCGCGGAACCGAGTACACAGTGGACTTCTACGGCCAGATCGAGGACGGCGTCAACGGCGCGGACGAAACCGACCGGTTCACCGCGGTGTGGCCGCTGCGGGAACCGAATCCCGCCAGGCTTTCCGGCCCGGACCTGACGACCGCGGAGATCGACCCGCGCCGCGCCCCCGACGGCGAATCGTTCCTGGTTCGCGACGGTTCCGGGTATTGGTGCCGGGTCCCGGCCGACATCGTGGGCCTGCGCCGCCTGGACGCACGGCTGAGCGCGGAGTGGCGTTACGCGACCCGGGACGCTTTCGTCCCGCTGTTCACAGAGGGCTACACGGCGACCGGATTCAGCCGGTCCGGCTGGTACCACCTGACCGAAGGGGCGCGGGCGTGAAAATCGAACGGATCGACCTGATCGAGGTCAGCCTCCCGCTCGTCCGTCCATTTCGGACTTCGTGCTCGGTGGACACCGAACGCGACACCCTTCTGCTGCACGTGGTGACCGACGTCAGCGAGGGCTGGGCGGAATTCGGCGGCGACCCGGAACCGGTGTACAGCCCGGAATTCGCCGTCGGAGCCGAACGGATCCTGCGCGACCACCTCGTCCCGCGTGTGACCGCCCTGCCGCAGTTGACCGCCGCCCGGGTCGCGGGCGCGATGGCTCCGGTCAAGGGCAATCCGCTGGCCAAAGCCCTGCTCGAAACCGCGATCCTCGACGCCGAATGCCGCGCCTACGCGATGCCGTTGTCCACTTATCTCGGCGGTGTGCGCGATCGCATTCCGGCCGGAGTTTCCGTCGGAATCACCGACACTGTAACGGAATTGATCGACACTGTCGCCGGTTACCTGGCCGAGGGATACGTCCGGATCAAACTCAAGATCGAGCCCGGCTGGGACCTCGAACCCGTGCGCGCGGTCCGCGCCGAGTTCGGCCCGGACCTGGTTTTGCAGGCCGACGCGAACACCGCGTACTCCCTCTCCGACGCCGACCATCTGGGCCGGCTGGACGAGTTCGGCCTGGTCCAACTCGAACAGCCGCTCCCCGCGGACGATCTCGGCGGGCACGTCGAACTCGCGAAACTCCTGCGCACTCCGCTTTGCCTCGACGAATCGATCTGCTCCGCCCGCGACGCCGCGTTCGCGATCCGGCTGGGCGCGTGCCGGATCATCAACGTCAAACCCAGCCGGGTCGGCGGATATCTCGAAGCGCGGCGGATCCACGACGTGTGTGCCGCACACGGAATCCCGGTGTGGTGCGGCGGCATGCTCGAGACCGGCATCGGCCGTGCACAAAACCTAGCCCTCGCCGCGCTGCCCGGTTTCGTGTTGCCCAATGATATCTCAGCGTCGAGCCGGTACTACGCCACCGATCTCACCGCACCGTTCGAACTCGAAGACGGTTGTCTGTCCATTCCGGACGGTCCGGGCGGCGGCGTCGCTGTCGATCCGGCTGCGCTGAAACGGCACACCGTCGCTTCGCAAACGCTCTTCGCAGTCTGAAGATTCCAGCAGAAGGAGACGACATGCGAGCTTGGACCAGCGCCGCCGCGGCGATGGTGGTAACCGCGGCATTAGTGGTCGCGCCGACGACCGCGGCTTCAGCGGCCGCATGCTCCGCCAAACCCATCCAAACCGCGCTGGACGGCCTGAAAAAGGTCGGTCTCCCCGGAATCGTCCTGACCGTGCAGAGCCCGGACTGCGGCCTGTGGAAAGGCGGTGTCGGAAAGTCCGACGTCGAGACCGGCCGCGCGATCACCGGCGACGAACATTCCAGAATCGGCAGCGACACGAAAACCTGGACCGCCGTAGTCGTGCTGCAATTGGTCGCCGAGGGCAAAATCAGCCTGAACGAAACCGTCGATCATTACCTGCCCAGCCTGATCCGCACCGCCCGCTACGACGGCCGCAAGATCACCGTCCGGCAGCTGCTGCAGCAGACGAGCGGCCTGCCGGACTACCTGGACTCGCCGTTCTGGGAGGACGACCAAGCACACCGATGGGAACATTTCGACCCGATCCAGACCGTGCGACAGGCCCTTTCGCTCGCTCCGCCTGACCGCGCCCCGTCCGGTTTCGCGTACTCCAACACGAACTACAACCTGGCCGGCATGGTGGTCACGAAGGTGACCGGCCGCAGCATCGGCACTGAGCTCACCGAACGGATCATCAAACCACTCTGCCTGCACGAAACCTATTGGCCCGGCGACGAAACCACGATCGACGAACCGGAACTGCGGTCCTACACCAACGGAGTCGACACCACGGAATGGAACGTCTCCGAAGCCGACGCCTCCGGCGAATTGATCTCCACCGGCGCGGACACGACGAAATTCTGGACCTCACTGCTGGGCGGAAAACTCCTGCCCGCTGCTTTGCTGACCGAAATGAAAAAGACCGTCCTTGACGACGGCGGCGAGGGATACGGCCTGGGCCTGCAGCGGTATGAACTGACACCGAACTTCCCCACGTGGGGCCACAGCGGCGGCATGGCCAGCGGCCACGACTTCCGCAACGCGGTGACCGAGGACGGAAAACGCTCGGTGACAGTGTTCATCGACACGGCGGACTATTCGAAAGCCCAGTCGAACCGGATCGACGCGATCGTGGGCGCGCTGATCCGCGACCTCAGGTAACACCTCCGGGCGGTTGCGGCGTCCCCCAGCGCGGCAACCGCCCGGATCCTACGGGCTGCGGACCTCGCGAACAAACCCGGTGCTTACTCGCCTTCTGCGATGCCGCGGGCCAGAGGAGCGACGGAGCCGAAGAGATCCTGCACCCGCTTTGTCAGGGTCTTCAATCCGAACTCGGCCAGCACCGCACGGAAGAGAACCCTCTCGTCCCATCCTTCGCGCTCAGCTACCCCAGCGATCAGAGAAGCGAGTTCGCGCGGGGGAACATCGGAGAGTTGCCGCGGGCCAAGCTCGCGGATCCGCACCCTCGGCTGGTCCGGCAGATAGTAGGTCCGTTCCTTGATCCGATGCTGTGCTGTCGGGTTGTCGACTAGCAGTTCTTCACGGCGTACCGCCTGAGTGAGCACCGAATCGAGTTCGTTCGCGATCAGCCGGCCGACCCGGCTGCCTCCGGCTGCCTCGACGTAGGCCCGATGGACTCGCTGTCCCAGCACCGGGCCTTCGGCTTTCACGATCGCGAGCACGCCCTCGGTCATCTGCTGCCGGGACGCCTCTGACGTCGGAATGAGCGCACCGGCAAAGGTCGCGTAGACGGCCAGGGCACCGGCGGTTGCAGCGACCTCCGGCTCTCTGGGCTCAGGTTCCAGCACCAGCTCTCCGGCTACTGGGCTGAAATCTTCTTCGGCGACGACGGTGGCAACTGCTGCTGTCTCCTGAGGCGATGGCAAGGATTCCAGCGCAGGGGGCTCTGCCATGGGTGCGGCATCGGCCCGTACCGGAGCCCAGCCAGCCGGATAGATCTCCTCCTCGTTCAGGATCTCCCACAGCTCCGCGAGAGCCTCGTCGGGATCGACGTCGAACGAAGAGCCGCTGATCCGGAAGAACCGCCAGCCGCACCGTTCGAGGTCGCGCTGCCGAGCCAGGTCGCGCTCGTAGACGTCGGGGCCGTGCCAGCGATCGCCGTCGCATTCCACCGCGAGCCTGGCCCGGCCGCCGACCACGACGAGGTCGATCCGATAGCCGAGCGCTTCGAACTGCGGTTCCACGGAGTAGCCGCGCGCGACGATGCGGTTGTACACCCGTTGCTCGAAAAGGGAATCGAACGGTTCGACGCGCTCGTTGTCAGGTACCGCCGACGAACGTCCGGCCGCACCGGCGGGCCGGTCGCGCACGCCGTAGCAGTAGTCGAGCAGCTGGTACCGCATGCACTCGCTGTTGGGCAACTCGTCTTGGCGGACGGAGTGGAACACCCAGATCTGGTCTTTCGCCCGGGAGACCGCGACGTTGAACCGCTGCACGTACTGGTCCTGGGTCAGGGCGATCATGCGCCGGTCCGGTTCGGGTGCGGCGACCATCGACAGGAAGACGACGTCCCGTTCGGAGCCCTGGAAGTCGGCGGCATCGCCGCACCGGAGGTCACGGCTCTGCCAGTCCTCGCGGGAAAGCCGGACGAGCAATTCGTCTTCGATGTGTTTCGCCTGGGCCTTGCCCAGGAGGGACACGACGCCAAAGGTCTTTCCGTCGTAGGCAGGGTCCGAAAGGCACTTCTCGATCTGCTCGACGATCGCATCGGCTTCGACGGGGTTGATCTTGTTGGTGGTGCCCCGTTCGTAGCCGTCCTCGAGGTAGACGGCCTTGACGGGATCGAGCCGGTCGGCGCCGTATTGCCGGACCGGCAGCAGCCTGATGCCCTCCGGTTCGTAGGCGATCCGGTTGGAGAAGCCGATGATCTCCGGGACACAGCGGCGGTGCTCGACCAGGGTGATCGGCCGGCCGTAGCGCATCTTGGCCTCTTCGAACAAGCTGCGTTTCGGGTCGTGCCACGAGTCGCGATAACGGTCGTCGGCAAGGTATTGCCGTGCCAGGTCCCGCAGCTCCTGCTGGTCGATGCCGACCGCGGACGGGGAAACCTGCTTGTCGTCCCCGATGACCACGATCTTGCGGGCCAAGTACTGAAGGAAGACAGCTTCGGTACCGGCTTGCGATGCCTCGTCGATCACTACGACGTCGAACATGCCGGGACGAACGCGCAGCTGCTCGGCGATGCGGTAGATCGGCATGATCCACACCGGAACCGACGGCCGGCACCGGTCCATCGCCTTGCGGATCTCCGCGCGCCGCTGGTTGCGGTAGATACCGGTGTTCTTGCCGGCACGTTGGACCAGCTGCGCGTACTGGGTGAGGTCAGCGCGAGCGGTGCCGGTGAGCCGGCTCGGGGATGCCGCGTGGTCCCAAGCGCGGCGTGCGGCGATCGCTTCGGCTTCCTTGCGGATGCTCGCTTCGATCCGGGATATCCGGCGCTGGACGTCATTGACGTCGATTGCTTCCTGATCGACGACCCACGTCCGGGTAGCCGCCCAGCTCCACGCTTCCTGGAACTGGCTGATCCGGCCCGGCCACACCGCGGCGCCAGGGCCAGCCTCGACTGCCGAACGGAAGCCCGGCGCCGCGGTACCGAGCACGGAGCTGGCGTGATCCCGTCGAGCAGCGCGTTCCCGGACCTCCCACAGCCGTTCGAGCCGCTGGCGGGCACTCGCGTAGAGCTCGTGGTCGCGTGTCTTCGCCCCGGCCATCAGATTCGCGACGCACGGTGCCGCGTCCGTCCATTGTGCAGTTTCGCGAAGCACCGATTCGAGTTCACTGAGCGGCCGGGTAGCTGCGGCTCGCGCTTCTTCGGCACCGCAAGCGTCTGCCAAGCTGGCATACCTGCGGACGTCGTTGAGATCCTGCCAGTTCGGCACGGGCAGCTGGAGCCACCGCAGCTGGTTTTCCTCGTGGGCCAAAAGGTCTGCCAGCGTCAGGACGTGCTGCAACTGCGCGAGTTCCGTCGTGTGCCATTGGAGGCGTTCCTGCAGCGTGTCCTCAGGCGGGATGAGGACGTTCTCCGGCCAGGCCCGGTCGAGCGCGGCCAGCACCCGCGTTCCCTCGGCCCACGCCAGGAACGTCTGGAGCTGCGCGGCGGAAGTCGGAGGGACGCCGTCGACTCGGACATTGTCGAACAGCGGCTGTGCCTGCTTCAGCACCTTGCCGGCGAACGCGCCGATCTTCGGCTTCCCGTCTGCTTGCGTCTTGATCACGCCGCCGTCGCCGAGATAGCGGATGACCTCGCCGGCAAGCGCCGTCAAGGTGCCGAGATCGCCCTCGCGCACAACGACTTCCGTCAGCGCGCCAAGGTGAGCGACCGGACGGGCACACGCTTCGACGAGGCCGGCGATCGTGCTGGCGCGGGCCCGCCACTGGTCGGCTCGTCCGGACAGGACATCGCGCAGAGCGGCGTCGAGCCACTGTTCCCGCCGGCTCGCGAACTGCTCGGTTTCGTCGGCGATGTGCTGCAATCGCTGCCGCAACTCTGTCCGTTGCTGCGGAGCGAGCCGGAGCACGGCTCCGAAGGCCGGGTGCTGCTTGAGCGATGCGTATCGCGAATCTGCCTCGAACGCGGCGCGCTCCTGTGCGACGAGGTTCGCGAAGGCCGCGGCGTCGCACACCGATTCGAGGGAAAGCAAGCGCAGCCGGGACTCTGATTCGTCAGCACGGAGCCGGTCATCGAGCAGGTCGCGATGCCAGCTTCGCACCTCGGTGGCGGGTAACGGAAGCGGAGCGTCGGCGGCAATGGTGTCCGACATGGACAGCCAGCCGAGCTCTTCCTTGGCAGCCAGCTGCTGGGCGATGCGCGACAGCGTGCCGTGGTAACCCTGGTGGGTTCGCTCACGGACCTCGCATTCACGAGCCTCGATCAGGCGGCTGTACAGCGCTGACCGTTCCCGTCTCAACCGGTCGACCGTCTCGAGGTTGCGCTCGACGGCGCGGGCGTTCTCCGCACCGTCGTGGTCTCCGGCCGCGGCGGCGATCTCCTGCACCGCGATCTTGAGATCGGCCATGTCCTCGCGCGAGGTGCCGACGACGGCGACCGCGAGCGGTTTGATCCGATCCGGGAGCTTGTCCCGCACTTCGCGGAGCGCGCGGTCGGTCTGTGCGGTCACCAGAACCCGTTTGCCCTGGGCGAGCAAGTGGGAGATCAGCGCGGCGGCGGTGTGGGTCTTGCCGGTGCCGGGCGGGCCTTGAACGAGAACCTGAGAGCTGGAGTCGACGCGCCGGATGACCTCGAGCTGTTTTTCGTTGATCGGCATGGGGAGGAACGGCTCGTCGTCGACGGCGAGGATGGCGCCGGCGTCGGTGGCCTGCTCCGCGACCGGGACGTAATCGGGATCGAGCAGGGGCACGAGTCCGGCGGGGACCTCGCCGGTCTCGTCGATCTGGCGCAGGATCGCGTCGAAAATCTCGATCAAACCGTGGAAGGTGCGCTTCCGGAGGATCACAGCGGGGGCGAACGTCGCGAGCGCGTTCCGCGCGGGAGGCAGAGCTTCGTCCTCGTCGCGGTACTCCCCGTCCGGATCGAGGCTGTGCACGATGCGCTGGACGAATTCCCGTGCGGCCGCCCGGTCCAGCGCGGATCCGTCGTGCGCCTTGACGTCCTCCCGGACCTCAGTGACCTTGTCCGGTGTCGTGATCAGGCGCAGGTCCACCATGTCGAGTTCGAGCCGCACCGGCTCGGCCGACTCGACCGTCCGCACCTCGATGACGCCGGTCCGGTCGTCGAAGTGGATGCTGACCTCGCTAGTGAGCGCGTGCCGTCGGATTCGGGGGCTGTTGACAGGTTGCCAGCTCAGGCACCCGGTTCCCGCGAGCAGCTCCAGCTCTTCCGGGCTTTCGGTCGATCGGACGTACATGAGGTAGAGACGCTGGTAGAGGTCTCGCGCCGGACGGTCGACGAGTTCTTGGCCGGCCCATCGCTGCCATCGGACGAGCCAACCCGGGAACGCGGCTTCGACGGCCGGGAAGTCGTTCAGCGACAGGTACGCCGGCGTGCGTTCCGCGCCGGTTTCCGCGTCGTCCTCGTCGTCGGTGAGGGGGTCGACGATCCGCTTCCGCAGCGTCGGCACTTGCTCCGGGTCGTCGAGCGGGCTGCTCAGCCAGCGGGCCAGATCGTCATCCGGTTCGGGCGGAGCGATGACCGGCACTCGTTCGACCGCGAGCACCGGGCCGTCTGTATCGCCGGCTTCCCCTGACCGCACGGAGACAGCGGGATGCCGGGGCGCTTGGCTCAGCCAGACGACGTCGCCGTCCCGCTGGTAGGTGTCAGTGGTGCGGACCGGACTGGCTTTGAGGTGCTGCGCACCCCGCAGAAACTCGAAGAGCCTGCGAGCGCGATCCACCAGTGACGTATCCATTCCACCTGCCAGTCGTACCTCATGCGCAGTGATTCCGCGCCTCTCCTCAATCGGGTTCTGGACTGAAACGTGACAGACGGTTACCGAATCGTGAGCTGCCGGACGGGGACGGCCAGGCCGGGGGCAATCCACGCAAATGAGCGGTAACGGTCCGATGCGGGACAGCGATCGTCAAGGGGACGTCACGGGAAGATCTCCCGCGCGCAGGGGGAAGGCATCGGAAGTGGCTCTGTTCGGCAACCGGGAGAACCCGGAGGTGGTCGCGCTGCAGCAGCAGCTGGCCGCGGCGCACGCGACGATCACCGAACTGCGTGGATGGGTCGACCATCTGCGCGGTGCGGGGACGGCCGGTCTCGAGGCGGAATTGCGAGACCTGCGGTCGGCGGTCGAGCGGTCGAAGCGCGAGGCAGCGCAGTTGACCGCGACGCGCGATCAGGTCAGCGCGGAAACCGCGAAGTGGCAGTCGAGCCTAGTCGAGACCCGGGAACTGGCGTTGCTCCAGGAAGCGGGCGTTTACGAGTACGCCCACCCTCTCGACGACGCGGTCGCGTACAAGGAAGAGCTGAAGCTGCTTCGGGACCGCATCAAGCTCGAAGCACGGGCCGACGCGGTCACGTGCCAGGTCGATTGGGCGGTGAACGGTTCGGTCAAGGAAGGCCAGCGGCTCGGGCGCGACATGGCCAAACTGATGTTGCGCGCATACAACGCCGAAGCGGACAACGCGGTCCGCGTGGTTAAGCCGCACACCCGGGAGTCGGTGAAGAAACGGCTGACGACCACGCGGAATACGATCGGGCGGCTGGGTGTCCTTATGCGCATCGCCGTGTCGGACAGCTACCACCGGCTCCGGCTCCGCGAGATCGACCTGACCGCGGATTACCTGGCGAAGGTCGAAGCCGAGCGCGAACAGGCGCGGGCGGAACGCGAACGGCTTCGCGAAGAAGCCAAGGTCATGAAGGAAATCGAGCGCGAACGAACCCGGCTCGCGAAGGAACGCGCGCACTACGCGACCGCTCTTGCCAAATTGGAGGCGAAGGGCGATTCGGAGGGCTTGGCCCGGGCACGAGAGCAGATGACAGCTGTCGACGAAGCGATCGCTGGCGTCGAGGCGCGTGCCGCCAACATCCGGGTCGGGCATGTCTACGTGATTTCCAATGTCGGCGCATTCGGCCCGGGTGTGGTCAAAATCGGCATGACCCGGCGCCTTGAGCCGCTCGACCGCGTCCGTGAACTCGGTGACGCCTCGGTGCCCTTCCGGTTCGACGTCCACGCACTGGTCTTCTCCGAGGACGCCGTCGCGTTGGAAACCGTTCTGCACCAACGGTTGAGCCACAAGCGCGTGAATCTGGTCAACTTGCGCCGGGAATTCTTCTACGCGACCCCGGCAGAGGTGAAGGAGCATTTGATCGCTGTCGGCGACGCGCACGTGCTGGAATACACAGATGTCCCGGAGGCAATCGAATGGCGGGCATCGGACCCGGGACGGCGCGACGCCCGGGAGGCGTTGGTGTCGGTCACCCCGTCCGCTTCCGCTGACGGCGATCTCAGCGACGACGGTGGTGAGTGAATCGTGACTCGCCCACCGGTATCGGCGCGCCCGCCGGCTTGGCTGCCGGATCCCCTCGACGACACTTTGGTCCGCTACTGGGATGGCCGGCGCTGGACTTTCCACACAGCCGTACGGCAGACCGCGGTCCAACCTGAGCCCGCGGCAGCGCCGAGCGCTCCCGTGCGAGCGCCGGAATTGCGCCCGGACATCGCGAGGGCAGTCGGCCGAGTCAGCGGCCTGCTCGCCGGATCCAGGAAGGAGATCGCCCTCCTGGCGGACTATCTCCAGCCGGAGGAAGAGGTTCTGGCCTTAACCGGTGCACAAGGCGACGGGCTCGGCGTCCTTGCCTGCACGAACCAGCGGCTGCTCTTCCTGTTCGTCGGGCTGGTGCGGCGCCAGCTCCTGGAAGTGAGCTGGAACCAGGCCAAAGCCGCGGTGTACGACCGGTCGACTAAGAATCTCGCGGTGTACACGACGAAGCCCACCAAACGCGCAGTTCCGGCGATGTCCGTCCGGGTGGCCAACGTCGCGGATGCGGCCACGCTTCTCGAAGCGGCTGAGACTGCTTCAGCCGCACCTCGGCTCGATGTCGTTTAGGACTGGCTAGGCGCGTCAGGCCTGGTTTTTGTGCTAGAACTCAGGCGTTCGCGAGACGAAGACGTTCAGCAGCCTGCTCCCGAAGCGCCTCGCCGCAGATCGGCGGATCGCCATGCAGCGCTTCCCATCGGGCATTGTGCGCCGCTGGCCACAAGCTCGCCGCCCACGCGACTTCCTGTTCGGCCAAGGAGAATCGGCGACCTCGGAAGTCCTGATAGGACTCCAGGAACGCCGCGGAGCTCTCGATCGGAGCCAGCGTCGGCGGGGTTGTGCTCGGGAACATCCCGCTCGCCGCTCCCGCCAGTGCTGCTTCCGGTTGCCATGCCAGGCTGTCCCAGTCATGTACGGTCCAGCCTTGGCTGGTATCCCAGCGGAGGTTCTGCGCTTCGAAATCCCCATGGCCGAGGACGTTCGGCAGATCAGCGGCGAGCAGTCTGCGGCGGGCCCGGTCTGCCGTCTTGGTGACCTCCTCGGGCACGAAGCGCTGGTCTCGTTCGTCCAGGAAGTCGATCGCCGGCCACAGACCGGGGTCGGCGTGGTCCCAGCGCAGCCAGCGTGGGTTCGGCAGCGGCGGCTTGACGGAGACCCCGGCGAGAGCGGTCAGCAGCACGGCGAATAGCTCGGCATAGCGCGCGGCAACGTCCGGCGAGTCGCCCGAGATTACCTCGCCGCCGGGGCGGTATTCCTCGGCATGCACGGCCAGGGAACCGACTATGACGGCCGAGGTCAACGGTCGTGCGCACGGGAAGCCTCGCTGAGCCAGCTGCGTTTGCGCCGCGACGCAGGCGATGGCACGGCCGTCGTCCGGGCGGGCCTTGACCACGACCTTCCGGCCGTCTTCGAGGCGCAGGCCGTGCACTGTCGAGACCTGGCGTGCCTCGAACAGTACGTCGACCGGCTCGGCCCCGAGGTGCGTGCGGCACCAATCCGACAGCCATGGTTCCAACTATTCGACTCCCGGTGCCGTCGTGCGTCGTTCGGTGGACCGGCGTTCGATCGCCTCCGCGACACCGTCGATCGCCCGTCGGATCATCGCACCGTACTCGTCGTCGGAGAGTGCGTCCTGTCGTTTTCGCGCTGCCGCGATTTGCTCCGTCGCCGCGGAGAACGAGCCGAGGCGGCGGAAGTTGTCGGCCAGGTTCAAGTGCAGCGACGGGTAGAAGCCTTCGATGCGGAGCCCGGCGTCGTGCGCTTGCACCTGGTCGTCGGTCACTGTCGCGGCGGCGTCCAGGGCTCTGACATCCCACACCAGTGCCTCTGCCGGGTCAGTGAACAGATCTGCTTGGTAGTGGGCGAGAACACAGCGGTAGAACGGATCACCGCCCGGTCCGATCTCGTCCCACAGCTCCTGCAGACGCGCCCGCGCGACGTCCGTGTCGCCCGCTCGGCCCTGCGTCACCGCGGCGGTGATTTCGGCCATCATTCGGCATTTCCTTTCACTGGCATGGCAAGGGTGGTCAGGTCGCCGTCATCGGCTGAGCGCACGACGACCGGCAGGTGCGGGGCCGCGACGTCCAGCATCACGTCCGGACCGACAGCGGTGCTGATCGCCGGGTGCAGCGTGCTCACGGCGAAGGAGAGCGAGATCGGTGGGCCCGTGACGTCCGCGGGGATGGATTCGGTTCCCACCTGGACGGCCGCGGCCGAGAGGTCCACCTGGACTTGCGGGGTGTAGTGGCGTTCCAGACATGCCACGAGCGCGTTGCGAGATATCACTGCCCGTGTAAGGACTTCTGGCAGCGAAGCCAGCATTTGCCGGTAGTCGGGGAATTCGTCGGCGACAGTGCGGCAGGTTCGTGTCCCGTCGTCGCCCTGGAAGCAGAACTCCTCGCCCCGGACGCTCAGCCGCAGTTCGTGCTGACGGCGCGTCCACGGCATCGCGAGCCGCAGGTCGTCGGCGTCGACGGTCGCGGTCCAGCTGGACGCGCTCGGTTCGGCCGGGACCAGCGTGCGGGTCGAGAGCCGGTACCGGTCGGTGGCGGTGAGCACGATCGCCTCCGGGGAGACTTCGAGGTGCACGCCATTCAGTACCGGCAGGTCCTGCGACGTCGCGGTCAGCACCTGCTCGACGGCAGCGGTGAACATCGGCCCGGTGAACTGGACCGACGGTGCCGTCGAGCCCAGCGTGGCCTTCACCGCCGCGGCGATTTCCCGTGCCTGCTGCACCTGAGATACCAACCCGGCGACGTGGTCGTCGATGATCCGCGACGCCTCGGCCGGTTCCGCGGCTAGGACCGCGCCGACCCGTTCCAGCGGCAGGCCGATCTCCCGCAACCGCCGGACCAGCAGCGCGGCCGGGACCTGGCCGGGGGAGTAGTAGCGGTAGCCGGACTCCTCGTCGACCCGGATCGGCCGCACGAGCCCCGAGTCGGCGTAGAAGCGCAGCGCGCTGGCGGTCAGGCCGCAGCGGCGGGCGAACGCACCAATGGTGAGCAGATCGGACACCTGCCCATCATCGGGCTTCAAGCAGCTTGAAGGTCAACCCGGAGCGCTTGGCCACGAGATTTCCCCCATTGCGCTAGGACGGACGGATGAGCGACCCGATCGAGGAGGCGGCGCTGTACGGCGGGACGGCGACCGAGATCGCGCTGTCGGCCGAGGGCACCATCTCCGCCGGACGGCTGGCGGCCGGTTGCCCACCCGTGCGCGACCTCGCCGCA
The DNA here is from genome assembly GCF_053587275.1 of Amycolatopsis sp. NPDC003676. Lineage (NCBI taxonomy): Bacteria > Bacillati > Actinomycetota > Actinomycetes > Pseudonocardiales > Pseudonocardiaceae > Amycolatopsis > Amycolatopsis sp. NPDC003676. The sequence goes on along the minus strand of NZ_JBSFNS010000067.1, from coordinate 28,836 downwards.
CGGCTCGCGGTGAGCCCGGCGACGGCACGGCGGCCGCGCAAGGACTCGCCGCACACCACTGCCGCTTACCGGTGCGATCTCGCCGGGATCACCTCGTAACGGTGCCTGCCGGACCCTGCGCAAACGTGGCCTCTTCGCAGCCGCCGGTCGCGCTGGGACGCGCGTGCTCGAACGGAGCGCGCCGACGAACCGCGCTCTCGGCGCCCTGGTCGGGCCAGGCCAATGCTGGCCTGAACAGGGCGCTGGGCCATTGCTGGCCGGGCCGGGGCGCTAGGCCAATGCTGGCCAGGCCGGGGCGCTAGGCCAATGCTGCCCTGACCAGGGCGCTAGGCCATTGCTGGCCCGACCGGGGCGCTGGGGCCATTGCTGGCCCGATTCGTGCGCTGGGCCAATGCTGGCCAGGCCGGAGCGTTAGGCCAATGCTGGCCGGGCCAGGCCGGGGCGTTAGGCCACTGCTGGTCCGATCCGTGCGCTAGGCCAGCGTCGACCCGATTCGTGCGCTAGGCCAGGGTTAGCGCGTCGTCGATCGTGGCGTCCAGGAAGGCTAGGGTGTCGCGTCGTCGCGCCAGCGGATTCCGGTAGCTGCGCCGGCCTTCCGCTCCTTCGGTGCGCAGGCTCAAGCTCTCCGCGATGATGCGCTGCCACCGCGAGTCGAATTCCCTTGCCGCATAACGCCCCGCGCCGCATTTGGACGTCATCTCTCCGGTGGCCAGCAGATGGTGCAGGCGGCTCACCCCGAGCACTGCCCACACCGGGAACCAGGGGCTCATTCCGACCGCGAGCGACAACGCGCTGGCGCGCCGGTTCTTCTCCCACCACGGCCGCCAATAGCGGCTCAGGTTGTCGACAGTGAACGCGCGCAGCGCATTCTGGTCCGCCCAAACGTCCATAGCGGACGGTTCGGGTCCGCGCAGTGCGATCCCGCGGCTGGCGAGTTCGCAGAACATCACCGGGTTGAGGCCGTCGCGCGCCGCCTCGGTGAAGCGGCCTTCCTGCGCGCACGGAACGTCCGGGCAGGCATCCGGTCCGGCGGCGAGGTCGGCCCAGGTGAGCACGGCTCCGTCGAAATGCGGTTTCGGGAACTGGGCGACCGTCGTGCCATGTGCCAGCGCCAAGGCCAGCGCCTCGATCTCGCCGGGTTCCGCGCGTCGATCGGTGACCGCGACGAAGTCGATGTCGCTGGACGTGCTCAGCCGCCCTCGTCCGGCGCCGCGGGCGTGGAAGTCGCCGAAGCAGACCGAGCCGACCAGGTAGAACCCGGTGACCAGCCCCGGCGCGACTCGGTCCACTGTGGACAGGAACAGTGCGGTGCTTCGGCGGACTTCCTCTGGTATCTCAGCGGGCACGCCTGCCACGTTACCGAGTTACGCGAGTTCGGCCGCCGCCTTCGCCAGTTCGTCGACGCTGCCGGACATGACCGTGCGGACGTGCTTGGTGAGGTGCGCCAACGGCCAGTCCCACCACGCGATCGCCAGCAGCCGTTCGACGTCCTCGTCGCTGTGCCGCCGCCGGATCAGCTTCGCCGGATTGCCGCCGACGATGCCGTAGTCCGGCACGTCGTCCACCACGACGGACCCGGACGCGACGACCGCGCCGTGCCCGATGCGGACGCCCGGCATGACCATCGCCCGGTAGCCGAGCCAGACGTCGTTGCCCAGCACCGTGTCGCCGCGCCCGGGAAGGCCGGTGATGACGTCGAAGTGCCCGGCCCAGTCGCCGCCCATGATCGGGAACGGGAACGTCGACGGCCCGTCCATCCGGTGGTTCGCGCCGTTCATGATGAACCGCACGCCCTCGCCGAGCGCGCAGTACTTGCCGATCACGAGCTTCTCCGGGCCGTAGTGGTACAGCACGTTGCGGGTCTCGAAGGCGGTCGGATCGTCCGGGTCGTCGTAGTAGGAGAAATCGCCGACGTCGATCAGCGGCGACGTGACCAGCGGTTTCAGCAGCGCCACTCGCGGCTGTTCCGGCATGGGGTGCAGGACGTTCGGGTCGGGGAAAATGGGAACACTCCTCGGAGTCGGGGTCTCAGCGGCAGGCGGCGGCGGACCCGAAGCTCAGCCAGGTGTGCCGATTGCCCCCGCCAGCGCCTCTCGGGGTTGGTCGAGCATCGGGTGCAGAACGGTCGGGTCTGGGAAGTCGGGGGTCTCGTCTCTCCTCGGTGTCGGGGCTGGTGTCTCAGCGGCGGGCGGTGGTGGACCCGAAACCCAGCCAGGTGTGTCGGTTTCCCCACCAGCACCAGCCGACCTTCGGGGCGTTGCGGCGTTCGCTGCCGTCGCGGCCGGTGCCGTTGCTGATCCACAGCGCCGGCGTGCGGGTGTCGAACTTGCCGTTCTCCTTGCGCAGCCGGGAGCCGATGGTCATGAAGCAATGGTTGCGCTCGAGCACCGACGGCTGCTGCAGCACCCAGTGGATCCCCTCGGTGAGCAGCAGCGGACTGCGCCCGGCCTTGGTGATCGCGGGCAGCGCCTCTTCGGGGCTCCAGTTCCCCATCTCGTCGCCGCGTTCGATGCCGGCGACCAGGTACAGCGGCGCGTCGGGCAGTTCGACGTCGCGCGGCGCGAACTGGTCGACGTCCGGCATGTCCGTGACGACGAATCCGGCTTTGCCTTCGCGGCGCAGCAACGGCGTGAGCGCTGACGCGGGCGCCCGATCCGGGTGGATCGCCAGCAGTGCGCCGTCCGCGTCGCTGTGGGCTGCCGCGAAAGTGCGCAGGTCGGCGGCGGAAAGCTGCGCGATTTCGGGCACCCCCAGCGCGATCAGGTGCTCCGCCTGGTCCGCGAGCGACGGGAGAGCGGCGATCGACAAGTGGTTCTCCTTCAGGTTATGTTTACGTCGGTAGTAAAAGTATGCCGAGACCCAGAACTGCTGTCAAGGTAAAATTACGTCGGAGGTAAGTTTTTGATGGAGCTAGGCCTGCGGGAAGCCAAGAAGCAGGAGACGCGCCAGCTGATCTCCGACCACGCGACGCGGCTGTTCCTGGAGCAGGGCTTCGAGGAGACGACGATCGCCCAGGTCGCGCAGGCCGCGCGGGTCGCAAAGAAGACGGTGACCAACTACTTCGCCCGCAAGGAAGACCTGGTCCTGGACCACCAGGAGGAGTTCGTCGCGACCCTGGCGGCCGCGGTGTCGGCGCGGGAACCAGGGGAGTCCGCGCTCACGGCGCTGCGGCGGGCGTTCGAGGCCGCGGTCGCCGCGAAGGACCCGGTGGTCGGGTTCGCGGGGCTGGAGTTCACCCGGATGATCGCCGAGAGCCCGACGTTGTCCGCGTGCCTGCGAGGCCTGCACCGGCGGCGGGAACGGGCCCTGGCCGACGCGCTGGCGGACGCGACGGGCAGCCTCCGCTCGGACATCACCGTCCGCACGGCGGCCGCGGTGCTGGGGGCGGTGCACCACAGCCTGTTCGAACGGATCGAGGAGCTGACTCTCGCCGGACGGCCGGACGACGAGATCGCGGAGACGGTCGCGGCGGAAGCGCGGAGGGCGTTCGACCTGCTGGAACCCGCGCTCGGCAACTACGCGGTGGCCTGACCCCGCAGGGGAAGACCGCAGGAGCCCAGCCGCGCTCAAGCACCGGCCCAAAAAAGTTTTCCCCGGGATGTCGATCCGCCAGCACCCCGATCGTCGCGTCAGTGAGAGCAGTCAGCGAGACCGCCGACGAGACGACTTCAGGGGAGAGAGCAATGAGTGCAGGACGACGCGAGTGGCTGGGCCTGGCGGTGCTGGCCTTGCCGACCGTGCTGTTGTCGCTGGACATGAGCGTGCTGCACCTCGCGGTTCCGCACCTCGCCGCGGACCTGCGGCCGTCCAGCACGCAATTGCTGTGGATCATCGACATCTACGGCTTCATGATCGCCGGGTTCCTCGTCACGATGGGCACCCTCGGCGACCGGATCGGCAGGCGGAAGCTGCTGATGATCGGCGGCGGCGCGTTCGGGCTCGCGTCGGTCGCGGCGGCGTTCTCGACCAGCCCGGAGATGCTGATCGGCGCGCGGGCGGTGCTCGGGATCGCCGGGGCGACGCTCATGCCGTCGACGCTCGCGTTGATCAGCAACATGTTCCCGGACCCCAAGCAGCGCGGCACCGCGATCGCGGTGTGGATGAGCTGCTTCATGGGCGGCATGGTGGTCGGCCCGGTCGCCGGCGGGTTCCTGCTGGAGCATTTCCGCTGGGGTTCGGTGTTCCTGATGGGCGTTCCGGTGATGATCCTGCTGCTCGCGACCGCGCCGAAGCTGCTGCCGGAATACCGCGACACCTCCGCCGGACGCCTCGACCTCGCCAGCGTCGGCCTGTCGCTCGCCGCGATCCTGCCGGTCATCTACGCGCTCAAGGAAATCGCCAAGAACGGCTTGTCCCTGACCGAAATCGTCGTGCTCGCCGCGGGGCTCGCGGTCGGCGCGGTGTTCGTCCGGCGGCAGCAGCGGCTCGAGCACCCGCTGCTGGACCTCCAGCTGTTCCGGGTGCGCGCGTTCAGCGCGGCGGTGGCGATCATGCTCGTCGGCGCAGTCACCATGGGCGGAGTTTTCCTGCTGGTGAGCCAGTATCTGCAGATGGTCGCCGGGCTGAGCACGGTCGACGCCGGGCTGTCGCTGGTCCCGCAGGCGCTCGCGGTGGTCGTCGGGTCGATGATCGCGCCGCGGCTGGCGCGCCGGTTCCGTCCGGAATTCGTGCTGGGCTTCGGAATGCTCGTCGCGGCGGGCGGAATCCTGTTGTTCACGTTGGCCAGCGGGCCTGGCGGTGTGACATTCGTGGTGCTGGGCATGTCGGTCGCGAGCTTCGGGATGGGACCGCAGGGTGTGCTGTGCACCGAAATGGTGGTCGGCTCGGTCCCGCCGCAGCGCGCCGGTGCGGCTTCGGCGATGTCGGAGACCAGCGCGGAATTCGGGATCGCCATGGGGATCGCAGTGTTCGGCAGCGTCGCGACAGCGGTGTATCGCAACCACATCGCGGTTCCGGCGCACGTGCCCGCCGCGGCGGCCGCTCAGGCGACCGACAGCATGGCCGGTGCGATGGCGGCGTCGGCGAGCTTGCCCGGCGCGACGGGGGAGCAGTTGCTGGCCACGGCACAGGATGCGTTCACTTCGGGGCTGCACACGGTGGCCGGGATCGGCGCGGCGATTGTGGTGGTGTTCGCGGTGATCGGGATGGTCGCGCTGCGGCGTTCCCCGGCGGCGGCGAAGGCGGAGGAACCGGTGCCGGTCGCGTCGTGACAGACGAAATTGGGCCGGTGTTCCAGCCGAGCTGCTAGCTCAGCCGGAGCACCGGCCCATTGCAAACCTGTTGTGCCGTCAGGGTTTCCGTGCGACCCCGACCGCCACGATCCGCTGCGCGACCGTCGGCTCGCCCAGCAGCGGGCCGTCCGGCCACCATTCGACCACCGGCACGATTTCCGCGGGCTTGTTCGGTCCGCTCGGGATCAGCTCCATGTCGTGGAACAGTTCCTTGATCTCGGCGCGGGTGCGGGACGAGACGTCCTTCATCGATCCGTTGTGGACCGATTCGATGATCCCCTGCACCGCTTCGTCGTCCTCGGAGCCGTCGTGCGCGTCGAGCAGGTGCGAAATCGCCACGTACGAACCGGACGGGAGCCGGTCGATGAATTCCTTCGTCACCTTCGCCGGGACGTCGCGGTCGCCGGTCTGGTGGTGCAGCGCGAGCAGGAACAGGACCGCGATCGGCTGGTCCCAGTCGAGGTGCTCGTTGACCGTCGGGTGGTCGAGAATGCTGGGCGGGTCGAAGAAATCCGCCTGGATGTATTCGGTGAACTCGTTTTCGTCGAGCAGCGCCCGCCCGTGGCTGGCCACCACCGGGTCGTAGTCGACGTAGACGACCTTCGTCTGCGGGTCGGCCCGTTGCACGATCTGGTGCACGTTTTCCGCGGTCGGCATGCCGGACCCGCAGTCGATGTACTGGCGGACGCCCGCGTGATAAGCGAGGAACCGGCAGATCCGGGTCATCAGATGCCGGTTGACCCGCGCCGTCTCCGCGATGTCCGGCATCACCCGGGCGGCTTCCCTGGCGACCTGGCGGTCGATCTCGTAATTGTCTTTCCCGCCCAGGAGATAGTCGTAAACGCGCGCCGCGCTCGACTGGTTCGGGTTGACCCCCGGCGGTGCGTTGACTGCGTCGGCCACGACGCGTACCTCCCGCGTGCTGACACGGTGATAGTTGCCGTACTGAGAGTAGCGGACTTCGCCGACGTCGCGAAACCGGTGCCGCCCGGATGTCAATAAGGCTTATTTCACCGCGCTGACCAGCGGCGAGAGCGCGCTCACGCGACCCCGCCGGTCCACTCGGCACAGGACACGACCTCGAATCCCCGGCTGGGGAACACTTTGTCCAGCAGGAAGTCGTTGACGGCCTGGTCGCCGTCGGCGCATCCGTCGCGCAGTACGGTCACCTGGTAGCCCCGGTCCGCCGCGTCGTAGCAGGTCGCGGTGACCATCGCGCTGGTCGCGACCCCGGCGACCGCGACGTGGCTGATGCCCCGGGCACGCAGCACCAGGTCGAGATCCGTTCCGGCGAACGCGCTGGCCCGGCGCTTGAGGACGACGACGTCCTCTTCGGCGACCGGCAGCGTCAGTTCAGTGCCCGGCGAACCTTCGTGGAAAGCGTCTCCGGCGTCGAAAAAGGAGCGGTACAGCGCGCCGTCCGGCAGGTCGGTTCCGTTGTCCCGCATGGCGAAATGCACGAATACGACGAGTGTGCCGTTTTCGCGGGCCCGCGGCAGCAGGTCCGCGAGCGGCGGCACGGCCTGACGGGCGAACGGGTAGCCGTCGGTGATGCCCCGCTGGATGTCGCCGACGATCAGTGCGGTGGTCATGAGAATCCCCCTTGTGCGCTAGCCGCTATTTAACCCGCAGTCGCGATCACGCGTCGAAGGCGAGCAGCGCTTCGAGCAGTTCTTCCGGAGTTTCGACCTGCGGCAGATGTCCCGTGCGAGGAAGCACGGTGAACGTCGAGCCCGGGATCGCGGCGGCGTACGCCGCGCCGTACCGCGGGTCGGCGATGCGGTCGCTTTCGCCCCACAGGACGTGGACGGGGATCTCGGCTTTGCCCAGTCGTTCGGCCAGGGTCGGGTCGGTCATCGCGGGACCGGTGTAGCCGACCAGTGCCGCGACGTCCGGGCTCGGGCCGCTGCTGCCGGGCGGCGGGGTCGGCGCCTTCGCCGGGTCGTGGAACGAGAACTGCTGGATTTCGGCGACCGTCTTGCCGCGGACGTCGGCCAGCGGATGGCCGTCGACCTCGATGCCGATGCCGTCGACGACCACCGCGCGGCTGACTCGCGGGCTGTGCTGCAGGGCGATTTCCGCGGCCAGCCAGCCGCCGAAGGAGTTGCCGACGACGGTGACGTTCGAGACGTCGAGGTGGTCGAGCATCGCGACGTACGCCTTGGCCAGCGCGGTGACGTCGGTGAGCTCGGCGGCTTTCGGTGTGCCGTTGAAGCCGGGGTGGGTGGGCAGCAGCACTCGCGAACGCGTGCGTCCGGCCAGCAGGTCGGCGAAACCGGCCATCGTCGCGACGCCGCCTCCGCCGTGCAGCAGCAGGAAGGTCCGGGTGCGGTCGTGGTCCTGGACGGCGATCTCGACCGGGCCGGCGGACTGGAACTGGAGGATCTCGGAAGAAGTCATATCAGGAACCTTATATAAGGAAGCTTATATAAGCAACCTGTCTTGAAACGGGGTAGGCTCCTCGGCCATGAAGTACCGCCACGCCGACGTCGCCTTGGCTGTCAAGCGCCTGCAGCACCGCCATCACCGCGCGCTGAGCCAGGCGTTGCAGCCGCTCGGCCTGTCGCTGGTGCAGTGGGATACGTTGCGGCACTTGGACAATCACCCGGACGCGTCGCTGCACGACCTCGCCGTGCTGACCTTCCAGACCGACCAGTCCTTCGGCACGCTGGCCGCGCGCATGGTCGACCGCGGCCTGATCGAGCGGGTGCCCGGTCCGGGCCGAGCGGTGCGGCATCGGCTGACGGAGAAGGGCGCCGAGCTGCGGGCGGCGGGGCAGGAACTGGCGGATGTGGTGGTGAAGGCGTCGTTCAACCGGCTGTCGGCGGCTCAGTTGAATGAGCTGGGCGCGTTGCTGGACGTCGCGCTGGAGTCTGATCCGGCGTAGCCGGGGGAGCCAGCGCGGGTCCGACAACGCGGCGACGGCTGGCGGGCGCTTAGCTGGCCGAGTCGGGTGTGTTGTCGGCTACCGCACGCGGGCCTGCTCCGGCGTAACCGGTCAGCCGGTCGGCGAGGGCGCGCATCTGGTCGCGGAGGGCGGCTGGCTGCTCGATGACGAACGGCCGGTCCAGCGCGGCGAGCTGGGGCGGGATCCAGTCGAGGCGTTCGGCCCGGATTCGCGCCCGCGTCCACGGGCCGTCCGCCTCCAGAATGGCGATCGACGGCGGGAACACCGCGCGGATCTCCTCCGCGGTCGCGTCGATCCGCACCGCTACGTCGTGCCGGTGCGGTGCTTCGGCGATGCCGCTGAGCACCTGCTGCATCGGGTCGAAATCCGCTGGGGCGCTGAAGGTTCCGTCCTGCGGTTCGGCCCGTTCGATGCGGTCGACGCGGAAGGTGCGCACCTGTCCGGCACTTGAGTCGAAGCCGGTGAGATACCAGCGGCCGGAATGTGCCACGACACCGTACGGCTCGACGACGCGTTCGCTGGCCCGGCCGTGTGCCGCGGTGTAGGCGAGTTTGACCGGCCGCTGGTCGCGCGCTGCCTCGGCGACCGCGAGGAGCACTTCGGCCTCGGCGGTGAGCGCGGCCCGCGCGGGTGCGGTGAAGTCGGCGACCTCCAGCAGTGCGTCGAGCCGACGCCCGAGCGCCTCGGGCAGCACCCGGCGGACCTTCGCGACGGCACTTTCCGCGGCCGCGACCGACGTGGTGACCAGCCCCGCGCGGCGACCCGCGACCAGGCCGAGCAGGACTGCGAGCGCCTCCTCGTCGGTGAGCATCAGCGGGGGCATCCGGTAGCCGGGCGCGAGCCGGTACCCGCCGTAGCGGCCGCGCACGGAGCGGACCGGAATGTCCAGGTCGAGCAGGTGCTCCACGTACCGGCGGACAGTGCGCTCGTCCACGTCGAGCCGCCCGGCGAGTTCGGCGACAGTCCGGGTGCCGCCGCCCTGCAGGATCTCCAGCAGCGCCAGCACGCGAGCGATCGGCCGGGTCATGCGGAAAATTCTCGCAATACCGGGCGGATCCTGTCCACTATTGCTTCTAGCGTGGCCACCAAGCAACGAGAGAGGAATTGGGCCGTGCAGTTGACTTCCGTCCGGATCATCACCGGTGACATCGACCGTCTGACGTCCTTCTACGAGCAGGTGACCGGGCTCGTGGCGAGCCGCCCGGCGAAGCAGTTCGCCGAGTTCGTCGGCGAGACCGCGACCCTGGCGATCGGCAGCGCCGAGACGATGGCGCTGTTCAGCGCGGGCGCGGCGGTGCCGGAGTCGAACCGGACCGTCATCCTGGAATTCCAGGTCGAGGATGTGGACCGCGAGTTCGCCCGGCTCCGGCCGCTGCTCGCGGAGGTGGTGCAGGAACCGACGACGATGCCGTGGGGCAACCGCTCGCTGCTCTTCCGCGATCCGGACGGCAACCTGGTCAACCTGTTCGCGCCGCAGACGGTTTGATTTGCCGCGACTTCGTCGCGGCGGAGAAATCGCCTTCATCCGGTTTCTTCCCTCCCGATCCGCTCGGCCTGGGGCCGAGCGGATCGCTCAGTCCAGAAACCGGGGCGATTTCTCGGTGGGGTCGGGCGAGGGAGCGGACGGCGCGAGAGCTGCCTGACTATTGCTGAGACAACAGCATCGGCGACCGGCCGTTCTTTTCCTTGCCACCGCGGAGAATCTGCGCCCGTCCGGCGCCCGGCCAGCTGTTGACCCAGCTCGACCCCGGGATCTCCTTGGCCTGTTTCTTCAACGGCGCCAGCAGCCGCGCGCTTTCGCGGTACGAACCCGCTGAGGCACCGGTCTGGACGAGGCTCGCCAGCGAGAGCGTGACCGACACGCCGTCGGCGGACCAGCCGTGGCCGAGGACGGCGTCGGCGAGCGAGGTGATGTCCTCGACGCCGCAGACGACCAGGAAATCGTCGCCGCCGACGTGGCCGACGGTGACGTCGCCGAGCCGCCGGGCGTGGTCGGTCAGTGCCCGGCCGATGGCGCGGATCAGGTCGTCGCCCGCGGCGAAACCGGCGGTGTCGTTGAGCCGCTTGAAGTGGTCGATGTCCAGCCAGGCCACGACAAACGGCCGTCCGGCGTCCGCGCGGCGGGCGACGTCCTGGGCGATCGCGTCGCTGCCGGGCAGCCGGGTGAGCGGGTTGAGCGAGACCGCGGCCTCGACCTTCACCGCGGCCATCCGGCGCATCACCTCGTTCGGCCGCACCACGCCCTGGTACCGGCCGGACGCGTCGGTCACGACGAGGTCGTCGCCGCTGTGCTCGGCTCCGCCGTCGGCGATGATCTCGAGCAGTTCGCGGGTGCCGGTGTCGATCCGGACCAGCCGCGGCGGGCCGGCCAGTTTCGCGGCGGGTTTCCCGGCGTACAGCGCGTGCCCGTACCGGCCGGTCACCGCCAGCAGGAAGCGCATCCGGTCGATCGTCCATTGTGGACGCGCCTGCTGGTCCAGCCCGACGATGGCCTTCGGCGCGTGCTCGGCGGACAGGATCGCGTGGACGTCGTCGCACGTCGCGTCGTCCGGCAGGGTTTTGGCCTGGCGGAGGAATTCGGGGATCCGCAGTCCGGCGGCGGGCGAGACCGCCATGGTGCCCGGCTGGTCGCCGCGTTCGGCGGTGGGCAGCACGCGTTCCGGGGCGGCGGTGGCGAACAGATTCCCTTGCACGAGACGGATCCCGGCGCGTCGCGCGACGTCGAGTTCCGCGTCGTTCTCGATGCCGGTCGCGACGAGCCGCAAATCGGTCTGGGTGGCGAACTGCACCAGCGCCTCGACGAGCGCTACGGTCGCCGCGTTCGCCGGGAGCCGGCGCAGCGTCGCGCGGTCCAGCTTGATCATCTCGATCGGCGCTTCGGCGAGGAGGTTCATCGGCAGGCCCGCGGCGCCGAGCCGGTCGAAGGCCAGCCGGAAGCCGAGGTCGCGGAGCCGGTGCAGGCCCCGCAGCAGGGTCCCCGGATTCGGGAGGGCGAGCGGGGCGGTGACTTCCAGCACGACGTCGGCCGGACGGCGGCCCGCGCGTTCGAGGGTCTGCAGCAGCGGGATGAACCGCTCGGCGGGCGCGCTGGCGGCGCTGGCGCTCAGGTTGAGATGCAGCGACACCCCGGCCGCGGTCGGCGGGGCCGCCGCGGCCGCGCGGGCGGCGAGGTCGAGGTCGGCGTCGATCAGCTGGGCCTGGTCGCCCGCCGCGTCGAGGAGGTCCTGGACCCAGCCCGCCGCCGGATGTCCGACCGCTTCGACTGCGACAGCCGAGCCGCTGTAGAGGCTGTACAGCGGCTCGAAGGCGAAACGGACCTGGTCGGCAGGGGCGAGCACACGCAAATCCTCGCCCGGAACGCACGGATCTCCACAAAACCGTTATCTCCCGTTGACCTGCCCGGCGCGCGGACGAACCGGAAAACTCTTCGGGATCGGGTGCTGTGCTTGGGATTCGCGACCGCGCGGGGCAAACCCGCGGTATGGCCCGTGACTACCATCACAAATCGGCTACGGACCAGGTGTGACCAGGCGTGATGGCTCGACCACCGGCGATGCGCCAACGGCGGGGAGGACGCGGCGGTACGTGAGGGGAACCCTGAGGGAATCAGATTCCCTCAGGGTTCCCCTCATGTACGCGCGGAAGCGGCCCCACTCTGACCCCCGGCAAGAGCCGCGCCGACCCCATCGACCCGAGCAGATGCACCTCAACCGCACCCATGACGTCGCCTTAAGACCCTGGCATCGGACTCAGAGCCCCGCACGGAAGGTCGAGGCACTAGCCCAATACGCCGGTGATGTACCGAAGGTCGCCCATGCGCAGATCGTCGTCCTCAAGCGGCGGCAGGCCATTGGCCGCGAGCAGTTCCCGGACGGTGCTTCCTTCCACCGCCCAGCCGAGGTCGGCCAGGTAGGGTGCCGCTTCGTTGCGCTCGCCGAAGTAGCGCAGCCTCGTCATGTCGGTGTCGAAACCCTCGCCGCGCCATTGCTCGGAGATGCGGTCGAGGCGTTCCTTCGTCTTGTCCTCGTCGCCGGGACGCGGGTTGGGCCGGTTCTCGGTCGCGACCCGGCTGCCCGGCGCGCTGAGTTCGGTGATGGTGTCCAGCAAGCGATCTTGGGCTTCGGGCGGCAGATATCCCAGCAGGCCCTCGGCGCTCCATGCGGTCGGCCGGGCCGGGTCGAAACCGGCGGCGCGCAGTGCGGCGGGCCAGTCCTCGCGCAGGTCGACGGCGACCGCTCGCCGGTCGGCGGTGGGCTCGGCGCCCAGCTCGGCGAGGGTGCGGGCTTTGAACTCGACCACCGGCTCCTGGTCGATCTCGTACACCACGGTCCCGTCCGGCCAGAGCAGCCGGTAGGCGCGGGAGTCCAAACCGGACGCCAGGATCACGGCCTGGGTGATGCCCGCGCCGGCCGCGGCGAGGAAGAACTCGTCGTAGAACTTGCCGCGGATCTTGGCCGCGTCGATCCAGATCTGCCCGACGAGAGTGCCGGAGGTGGTCTCGCCGGACGCCAGCTTGGCGAGCAGGTCGACGCCGACTGCCTGGACGAGCGGTTCGGCGAACCGGTCCGAGAACAGCGTGCTGTCCTCGCGGGTCGCGATCGCCCGCGCCGCCGCGGCCATGGTCGCGGTCGCGCCGACGCTGGACGCCAGGTCCCAGGTGTCTCCGTCGTGCCGGGCAGAAGTCATTGAGCCGCCTTGCCTTTCGCCGGGTGTCGACCGCAACCTACTCCGATCCCGACACCGTGTCGCACAGTTCGCCAGGTTTCTTCCGCCGCCGCGTCGGAGCGCCCGGCCCGGCGTGCTGCGTAACGTGCCGGGCATGACGGCTGCCGCGCGGTTGCTGGAAACCTTGGCGCAGTGGGGAATCGAGCACGTCTTCTGCTGTCCCGGCACCAGTGAGATACCAGTACTCAACGCTCTTGCTGCCAGGCAAGGCGGACCCGAGTTCGTGCTGACCACCCACGAGGCGATCTCGGTGTCCATGGCCGACGGTTACGCGCGTGCCTCCGGACGGATCGGCGTCGCCTACCTGCACACGAACGTTGGCGTCGCGAACGGCCTGGCGCATCTGTACGCGGCGCAGGTCGCGCGCAGTAGCGTCGCGATTCTTGCTGGGATCAAAGGGACGGCGACCCTCCCGCACCGCGCGTTGACGACTTCGCCGCGGTTGCTCGAAACGGCCGCGCCATACGTAGGTCATGCCTGGCAGAACCTCCGCGCGGAGGACCTGCTGGAAGATCTCAGCCGGACGCTGTGGCACACCACGGTCGTTCCGGAGCAACCGGCGATTCTCACGATCCCGCAAGACCATCTGGCCGCCGAACCTGGCGTCGCGCCTCCGGTCCGCCGGGGTGCGCGGCAAGGCCCGGCCGCGGAAGCGGTTCGACACGCGAGCGCGCTGCTCGACGCCGCGCGGCGGCCGGTGGTCGTCGCGGGATCGGACGTCGCCCGCCGCCGCGCTGAGACGGACTTGGCGAGGTTGGCCGAGCGGCTCGGCGCGCCGGTGTTCGTGGAATCCCGGCGGGACCTCGAACGGTGGTCGTTCCGTACGGATCATCCGCACTACGCCGGATTGTTCGAGCCTCGCGCGCCGCTGCTGGCGGAGGCCGATCTGCTGGTGCTGGCGGGCATGCCGACGCCGCTGGAGTTCTCGGCCGAGGTCGCGGCGCTTCCATCCGGCGTCCCTCTTCTCCATCTTTCCGAAGACGCTGCCGAGCCTGGCCGCCGCTACGTTCCAGCCGGGGCGGTTGTCGGCGACACCGCGGCGGTGCTGCGCGGACTGGCTGAAGGGGTTCGCGCGCCTGCACGGGTCGAATGGCTCTCGCGGGTGCGGAAGGACAGCGAAGCCCGGCGAGCCCGTTGGGAGGCCGAAGTTCCGTGGGACGGGGAGTTCAGCGCTGCGCTGGCGATGCGCACTCTCGCGGACGTCATCGGCGGGGAACGGCTGCTGGTCCTCGACGCGGTCACGTCGACGCTGCCGTTGCTGCGGTTTCTCCAGCGCACGCGGGCGGATTCGCTGTTCGCCACCGCTAGCGGCTCGCTCGGCTGGGGAATGGGCGCGGCGGCGGGAGTGGCGATGGCGCGTCGCGAGCGGGTGCTCGCGGTGGTCGGCGACGGGGTGGTCCAGTTCGGCGTGCCCGCGTTCTGGACCGTCGTGCGGTACCGGCTGCCAGTGACATATCTCGTGGTGAACAACGGAAAGTACCAAGCCGTGGTCGCCGGTCTGCGGAAAAGCGGAGGCGAGCGCGAGGAGTATCCGCTCACCGACATCAGCGGCGTTGAGATATCAGCGTTGGCGCAGGCGTTCGGCATGAAGGCGACGACGGTCGACGACACCGACGGGCTGCGGGCCGCACTCACCGAGGACCCAGGTGACGGCCCGCGGCTGATCGAGGTTCGCGTGAACGACCGGCTGTGGCAGTGAGTCCGACACCGTGTCCAGTCGCGGGCGCGGGATTTGCGTCGCCGAGGCGATGAAGCAAGGGCTCGCGCCGACCTAGCATCGCGGCGATCTCCGCACCCGCACCAGGATTGGCAGGCGACGCACATGGCCCGGTGGGATCTCAGCGAGGCAGACGGGCATATCTACTCCGGCGGTTGGCGTACCGGCGGGGGAGGGACGCAGCCGGTGGTCTCGCCGGGCGACGGCGGGAAAGTCGGCCTGGCCGGTATCGCCGACCAGCACGACGTCGAGCGGGCCGGAGCGCGCGCCGCGCAGGCGCAGGCTGAGTGGAGCCGAGCGTCGTACCGCGTGCGAGCCGACGTCCTTACCCGCGCTGCGGACGCATTGCGCGACATCCGCGCCGACGTCGAAGACGTGCTCGTGCGCGAAAGCGGCTCGCTGCCCGCGAAGGCGAAGCACGAGGTCGACAAAGCGATCGACGAGCTGATCGCGGCGGCCGGGCTGGTCACGATGTCGCAAGGCGATCTCCTTCCGGTGGAAGACCCGACGACGCTGGGAATCGCCCGGCGGATCCCCGTCGGTGTGGTCGGCGTGATCGCGCCTTGGAACGCGCCGTTGATGCTCGCCATGCGCTCGGTCGCCCCGGCGATCGCGCTGGGCAATGCGGTCCTGGTCAAGCCGGACGTGAAGACCGCCTTCTGCGGGGGCGCAGTGCTCGCGCACATCTTCGAGCAAGCCGGGCTGCCCGACGGCGTACTGCACGTGCTGCCCGGTGGCGCCGCAACCGGCGAGGCTGTCGTGCGTTCGCCGCACACGAACGCGATCTCGTTCACCGGCTCGTCCGCGGCGGGCCGTCGGGTCGGTGAGATCGGGGGTGGCCTGCTCAAGCGGGTAGTGCTCGAACTCGGCGGCAACAACGCGTTCATCGTGCTGGCGGACGCTGACCTCGACCGCGCCGTCGCCGGTGGCGTAGGCGGGACTTTCCGGCACCAAGGCCAGATCTGCATGGCCACCGGACGGCATCTCGTGCACGAAAGCATCGCCGACGAGTACGTCGAACGGCTCAAAGCGGCTGCCGAGAAACTGCAGATCGGCGACCCGAAAGCACCCGGGACGACGCTTGGCCCGCTGATCACGACCGCGCAGGCCGAGCGGGTGCACGGCATCGTCGAGGCGGCGGTCGCCGGGGGAGCGCGGGTCGTGCACGGGGCCACGCACGACGGCGCGTTCTACCAACCGACCGTGCTGGACGGCGTAACAGCTGACAATGCAGCTTTCCGCGGTGAGATCTTTGGCCCGGTCGCTCCGGTAACCCGCTTCTCGACTGAAGAAGAAGCGCTCGAACTGGCCAACGCGACCGAATACGGCCTTTCCGCGGCCATCCACAGCCGCGACGTCGCGCGCGCCCTCGGCTTTGCTTCGCGGTTGCGCGCCGGGATGGTCGCGCTCAACGGCCAGACGATCTACGACGCCGCGCACATCCCGATGGGCGGCCTCGGCGCGTCCGGCAACGGCGGACGGCACGGCGGGCACTGGAACCTGGACGAGTTCACCTACTGGCAATGGGTGACGGTTCCGACGATCCAGCGCTGAGCGTTTCCGACACCGCGTCGGACTTTCCTACACGGTGTCGGACGCCCGCGGCGGAGATTCCCGCAGCGGACCGATTCCGCGGCGCCGCGATTTCCGTAGCTTCGAATCGTCGCCCGGTGCGGGCCTGTCACAGACAAAGGAGTCGGAGTACATGGACATTTCCGGGGCCACCGGGGCGCTGACCGGCGAGCAGTACAAAAAGAGCCTCGACGACGGCCGCGAGGTCTGGCTGGACGGGAAGCGCATCGAGAACGTCGCGGAACATCCCGCGCTGAAGCCGACCGTCGACGAGTTCGCCCGGCTGCTCGACCTGCGGTTCGCCACCCCCGAGGGGCGGGCGGCGACCCTGTTCAAGTCGGAAGAGACCGGCAACGAGGTCAGCTACGCGTTTTCGCTGCCGAAGACCCCCGAGGAATTGCGGGCCAAATTCGCCGCGTCGGAATGGTGGATGCGGGAAAGCCTCGGGCAGCTCGGCCGTTCGCCCGACTTCATGTCGAATGTGGCCGCGGGTCTCGCCGATTACGCCGGCGAACTCGACCAGAACCGCGAAGGGTTCGGCCAGAACGCCCGGGATTACCGCCGGTTCGCGATGGAGAACGACCTCGTCCTGACGCACGCGCTCGGCGACCCGCAGATCGACCGCAGCGCCAGCCCGCTCGACGACCCGGACCTCGCCTTGCGCGTGGTCGAGGAACGCGAGGACGGCGTAGTCCTGCGCGGGGCCAAGCAACTCGCGACGCTCGCGCCGTTCTCTCACGAGGTGCTGGTGTATCTCAACGGCGTCACCGCCGCTCGTGGCGCGGAAGACTTCGTCATCTGGTTCGCGCTGCCAATGAACACGCCGGGCCTGAAGATCCTGCTGCGCGAACCGCTCGGCGCACCGGAGAGCGGCCACTCGCACCCGCTCGGCAACCGGTACGACGAGCAAGACGCGATGCTGTTCTTCGACGACGTTTTCCTGCCGCGCGAACGCATCTTCCTGCTCGGCGACTCCCTGCGCGCGCTCAAGGGCCTCGGCCGGATCAACGTCTGGAGCCTGCAGAGCACGCACATCCGCTTCCTCGCCCGGATGAAGTTCTTCACCTCCGTCGCGAAGAAGCTCGCGCACTCCATCGGCGTCGACACCTTCCGCGGCATCCAGGAACAGCTGGGCGAGCTCATTTCGTATGTCCAGACGCTCGAGTTGGCGATCAAGGGCGCCGAGGCGGACGCGGTCGTGACGCCGGGCGGGCACCTCGCCCCCAGCAATACCAACGGCGTCGGATTCTGGTCGGCTGATATCTCAGCGCGGATGGTTCAGATCTTGCGACAGGTCGCAGCGTCCGGCCTCATCATGCAGCCGACCGAAGCCGACCTCGCGAACCCGGAACTGCGTCCGTTCCTGGACCTCTACATGCGCGGTCACGACATCGGAGCGGCGGAGAAGGCGCGGCTGTTCCGGCTCGGCTGGGAACTCGCGGGCTCGAGTTTCGGGATGCGCCAGGAACTTTACGAGTACCTGCATCGCGGCGACCCCGGCGCGGGCCGCACTCGGTTGTTGCGCTTCTACGACACGTCGGCGACGGACGCGCGCGTCGACGAACTCATCAGCAAGCCGCTCGTCTGAGACCGCAAGGAGCATCCCGTGATCATCGACGTCCACGGCCACATGTCCGCGCCGGACGCCTACTACGCCTGGAAAGCCTCGCTGCTGTCGCACCGCGGCGCGCACGGCGGCAAACCGCCCGCCATCAGCGACGACGCGCTCGCCGCCGCGTATCACCACCCGCACCCGAGCTTCGGTGACATCTCGCATCTGGCGCATCTCGACGGTGCCGGGATCGACCTGCAGATGATCTCGCCGCGCCCGTTCCAGATGATGCACAGCGAACGGCCGGCCAAGCTCGTGCAGTGGTTCACCGAGGAGACCAACAACCTCATCCACCGCGCGACCGAACTGTTCCCCGGCCGGTTCAAGGGCGTCGCCGGACTCCCGCAGAGCCCGGACCTGACACCCCGCGACTGGACCGCGGAGCTGCGCCGCACGGTGACCGAACTCGGCTTCGTCGGCGCGATGCTCAACACCGATCCGTACGAGGGCACGGAAACCCCGCTCGCGCTCGGCGACCGGTACTGGTACCCGGTGTACGAGGTGCTGTGCGAACTCGACGTGCCGGTGCTGCTGCACGCCGCAGGATGCAAACCGCCCGCGCGCGAACCGTACAGCCTGCACTTCATCCAGGAAGAGACCATCGCGGTATGGAGCCTCGTGAATTCCACCGTGCTGAAGGACTTCCCGGATCTCAAGGTGATCGTCTCGCACGGCGGCGGCGCGATTCCGTACCAGGTCGGCCGTTTCCTTCCGTCGGTGGTGCGCACCGGAGTGTCCTATCTGGACAAGCTGCGCCGGCTGCACTTCGACTCCTGTCTGTACACCCAGGACAGCCTGGAGCTGCTGATGAAGGTCGTCGGCACCGACCGGGTGCTGTTCGGCTCGGAGAAGCCGGGCACCGGCTCGCAGATCGACCCGGACACGGGCCGCTGGTTCGACGACATCCACCTGCTCATCGACGACATCGCCTGGCTCGGCGAGAAGGAGCGCGCCGACGTCCTCGAGAACAACGCACGCGCGCTCTTCCAGCTCTGAGGGGGAAGGTCATGACCGAGATCGTCGCCGGGTTCGGCACCTCGCACGGACCGCAACTGAAGGCGCCACCGCCCCAGGCCTGGGATACCAGGGGTACAGCGGACCGCGCGAGCAAGGGACTGAAGTTCCGCGGCGAGACGTATAGCTACGAGGAGCTGCGCGAGCTGCGTGAAGACTTCGCAGCGGAGATCACTCCCGAGGTGATGGCGCGTCGCTGGGAAAGCTGCCAGCGGTCGATGGACCGGCTCGCGGACTTCATTCGCGCCCAGGACGTCGACGTTCTCGTCATCGTTTCCAGCGACCACAAGGAAACCTACGGCGACGAATGGCTCGCTCCGTTCTCGGTGTTCTGGGGCGACGAGGTCGCGCACGTGCCGTTCACCCAGGCGCAGCTCGACGCGATGGCCCCGGGTTTGGCCGAGGCCGCGACCGGCGACGTCCCGGACCGCACGATCATGCGGCCGACGCACCGCGCGCTGGGCAAGCACATCATCCAGTCCACGCAGGCTGATGACTTCGACACCGGGGCTACCGAGGTCATCCCGGCCGGCCGGTACGAGAACCACACCATCCCGCACGGCTTCGGGTTCATCTACCAGCGGTTCCTCGGCCAAGAGTCGACGTTGCCGATGGTGCCGATCTTCATCAACACCTTCTGGGAGCCGAATCCGCCGGGAGCCAAGCGCTGCTACGAATTCGGGCGCGCGGTCGGCCGGGCGATCCGGTCGTTCCCCGGCGACCTGCGTGTCGGCGTGGTCGCTTCGGGCGGGCTCAGCCACTTCGTGATCGACGAGAAACTGGACCAGGAGTTCATCCAGGCCCTACGGGACCACGACGCCGACTACCTCTCGAACGTCCCGGCCGCCGAGATGCGGTCCGGTGCGTCGGAGCTGCGGAACTGGATCGCGGTCGCCGGAATCGCTGACGAAGCCGGTCTAGCGGTGACGAGCGTGGACTACGAGCCCTGCTATCGCACCGAGGCTGGCACCGGCAACGCGATGGGTTTCCTCACCTGGGAACGGAAGTGACCATGTCTCCCGAAGAGATCATCACCGCGCTGCGCGGGCTCGACAGCTGCGCGGTTTCCGACGCACTCGACACGCTGGGCCTGCCCGGCGCTGTCACGGCACTGAAGCCGATGTGGCCCGCGAGCACCGTCTTGGCCGGTCGCGTGCGCACGGTCACCGCCGCGCCCAAAGCGACCGCCGGACCGGCGACGCACATCGCCACCCCGCTGGTCGCGATCACCGAGCCGGACGACGTCGTGGTGATCGACAACCACGGCCGCACGGACGTCTCCTGCTGGGGCGGCCTGCTCGCCGAGGCCGCGGTCCGGCGCGGCGTGGCTGGCGTCATCGTGGACGGTGCCTGCCGCGACGTCCAGGAGAGCGAAGCGTTGAAGCTCCCGGTGTTCGCCCGCGCGGCCGTTCCGGTCAGCGCGCGGGGCCGCATCGTGCAGGCCGCGATGGACGAGCGGATTCAGATCGCTGGTATCTCCGTTGCCTCGCAAGACTTTGTGCTCGCGGACGTCAACGGCGTCGTCTTCGTCGCCGCTGCAGACGCCGAACGCGTCATCGAGCTCGCGCAGCGGATCGCCGAGCGCGAAGCCCGGATGGCGGAGGCCGTCCGCTCCGGCCGTGACGTGCAAGAGGTCATGCACGATTCCCAATTCCCCTCAGTCACTGTGGAGCAGCGCTGATGTCTCTCCTTGACCGGTTCGCCGGGCTCGGCACCGCGACGGTCTCCGACGCCCTCGACAAACTCAAGCGCCCAGGCAGCCTGCTCGGCCTCGCCCCGCTCGCGGACGGACAGCGCATGATCGGCCGCGCGTTCACCGTGCGGTATGTCAGCGCGCAGGTCCCGGCGGGCACCGTCGGCGATTTCATCGACCAGGTCGAGCCTGGTCAGGTGATCGTGCTCGACAACGACGGCCGCCTCGACTGCACGGTCTGGGGCGACATCCTGACCGCGGTCGCGCATCAACGTGGCATCTCCGGCACGGTCATTGAAGGTGTCTGCCGCGACACGCATCGCGCGCTGTCCATCGGCTATCCGATCTACAGCCGCGGTCGCTTCATGCGCACCGGCAAGGACCGGGTCGAGGTGGCCGAGGAACGCGGACCAGTGACCATCGGCGGCGTGACAGTCCGCCACGGGGACATCTTGCTCGGCGACTCGGACGGCGTCGTCGCGATCCCGCGTGACTGCGAGGACGACGTGCTCGAGGTCGCCGAGATGATCCAGGCGCGTGAGGAAGCGATCCTCGCCGCTGCCCTCGGCGGCGCGACGATCGCCGAGGCGCGCGCGAAGTACGGCTACCACGATCTGCAGCGGGCGGACGCATGAGCACGCTGGCCGAAGACACCAAGGAACTGCTGACGCTCGGCACGGCCACGCTGTACGAGGCGTCCGGTCTCGATTGCTTCCTGGACGCCGCGTTCCGGCCAGCCTGGGACGGCGCGCAGATCGTCGGCCGAGCGATGCCGGTGTCCGCGCAGCTCGGTGACAATCTCGCGCTGCATCACGGGATCGAGGCTGCTGGCTCCGGTGACGTGCTCGTGGTCGACGCCGGTGGCGCGCCGTTCGGGTATTGGGGCGAGGTGATGGCGGTCGCGGCGCAGGCACGCGGCATCTGCGGCCTGGTCATCGACGGCGGCGTCCGCGACACCCAGCAGCTCGCGTCGCTCGGGTTCCCGGCGTTCAGCACCGCGATCTCGATCCGCGGCACGATCAAGAACTGGCCGGGAACAGTGGGTCGCTCGATCACCTTGCGCGGCAGGGTGGTTCGGCGCGGCGACATCGTGGTGGCCGACCGGGACGGGATCGTCGTGCTCCCGGCGGACGAGTATGACCGGGTTTTGGCTGCGTCGCGGGCCCGCGCGGAGAAGGAAGAGTCCTATATGGACCGTCTTCGCTCCGGTGAGACCACTTTGGACGTTTACGACTTCCGCCATCTCGGCGTCCCGGACGGAGCGAGGTGACCACGATGACCTCCGACCAGCAACGGATCGACAGCTTCCGCCAGGCCGCCGGACGATTCGCTTCCGGTGTCACGGTGGTGACTACCGCACTCGACGGCCACCTTTACGGAATCACCGCGACCTCGTTCGTTTCCCTTTCGCTGAACCCGCTTCTGGTGACGGTGTCGATCAATTCGCACAGCCCGATCCTCGAAGAGATCCGGGCGAGCGGGGTCTTCGCGATCAACGTGCTCGGTCGCCATCAGCAGGACGTTTCCGCCTGCTTCGCCCGCCGTGGGCGCGGCCGGAGCAAAGAGCGATTCGACGAGGTCGAGACGCACACCGAGGCTACCGGTGCACCGGTGGTCACCGGCGCGTTGAGCTGGTTCGACTGCACCGTGCACACGATGCTCGGCGGCGGCGACCACATCATCCTCGTCGGCGAAGTTGTTTCCGCAGGTGGCGGGACGGGGCAGCCGTTGCTGTACTGGTCCGGCGAATACCGTGAACTCAACACGGCGGAAGAAGCGGAGGCGGACATCGGCCGGATCGCCGATTCGCTTTCCATCCAGCTGCATTTGCACGGTATGCGAACGGACCAGCTCCTGGAAGCGCAGCACGCGGTCGAACCCGCCGCCGCTGCTCTCGCTGCTCGTGCCGCTGCGGACGACCAGGTCGCGCAACTGCGGGCGTTGGTCGAAGAATCGGAGAAACACGTCCACGACGCCAGCCGGTACAACCCGTTGTCGCTGGAATTCCATGCCCGGCTTGGGTTGCTCAGCGGAAATCCGGCGATCGCCGCGTCGGTCGGCGCGCTCAACCGGCCGCGGGAAAGCGTGTATGCCGTGCACACCAACGCTGAACGGGCTTCTCGGGCCGTCGACGCACACCGCCGCATCCTTCAGGCCATTGAGGACCGCGACGAGGATGCTGCCCGTCGGTTGATGACCGAGCACCTTGGCGTGGTGGCGCAAGGAATGCCGTGCTGAACGGAGAAACCATGGACGCAGACGTCCTCATCGTCGGTGCAGGTCCGGTCGGCCTTGTCGCCGCACTCGACCTGAGCAGCCGTGGCGTGTCGGTGATCGTTGTCGAGGAACGGGAGTTTCTCGAACCGCCGAACGTCAAATGCAATCACGTCGCCTCACGCACCATGGAGAGCTTTCGTCGGCTCGGCATCGCGGCCGAGGTGCGCGCGGCCGGTCTGCCACGTGACTATCCGCAGGACGTCGCGTTCCGGACCTCGCTGACCGGACGGGAATTGTCGCGCATCCCGATTCCGGCGAGCGGCGAGCGGTACACTTCGCGCGTCGGTCCCGACACGAGCTGGGCGACGCCGGAGCCTCCACATCGGATCAACCAGACGTTCCTGGAACCGATCCTCGCCCGGAACGCCGCCGCCGCTCCCGGCGTGACGCTGCTCAACCGCACGCGATTCCATTCGGTCGAGCAGGACGCGTCGTCGGTCTCGGCAGTAGTGTCCGACGGATCCGGCGAACGGACTCTGCGTGCGCGGTACTTCATCGGCGCGGACGGCGGCCGTTCGACGGTGCGCAAGCAGATCGGTGCCAAGCTCAGCGGTGATCCGGTGCTTCAGCACGTGCAGTCCACCTGCATCCGCGCGCCGAAGCTGTACTCGCTGATGTCCGCCGACGAACCGAGGGCGTGGGGTTACTACACGTTCAACGCCCGCCGCGTCGGGCACGTGTACGCGATCGACGGCAGCGAAACCTTCCTCGTGCACACGTACCTTTCCTCGGCTGAGGAGGTCGTCGACCGGGACGCGGCCATCCGCGCGATTCTGGGTGTGGACGAGGCGTTCGAGTACGACGTCGTGTCCAAAGAGGACTGGATCGCGCGCCGTCTGCTCGCCGACCGGTTCCGCGACCGGCGGGTGTTCCTCGCTGGAGACGCGTCGCATTTGTGGGTGCCGTTCGCCGGATTCGGGATGAACGCGGGCATCGCGGACGTGCTCAACCTGACCTGGCTGCTCGGCGCGCATCTCGGCGGCTGGGCTGCGGAAGGAATCCTGGACGCCTACGAAGCCGAACGACGGCCGATCACCGAACAGGTGTCGCACTTCGCGATGAACCACCAGCGGAAGCTCGCCCGGCCAGGACTTCCCGCCGCCCTCGAAGACGACACCGCAGCCGGTGAAGCCGCACGTGCGGCTTTCGGTGCGGCGGTGCGGGAGTTGAACGAGCCGCAGTTCGCTGCCGCTGGTTTGAACTACGGCTACGCGTACCACGATTCACCGATCATCGCCTACGACGGCGACGAAGTCCCCGGCTACACGATGGGCAGCTACACACCGTCCACTGTGCCCGGTTGCCGTGCCCCGCACTTCACGCTGGCGGACGGATCCTCGCTGTACGACCATTTTTCCCCTGGCTACACGGCGATTGCAGCCCGCGGAGTTGATATCTCAGCGCTGACCGTTGAAGCGGCAGACCGAGGTATCCCATTCGCCGTGGTTGAAGTCGACACGCTGCCGGATGAATATCTTTGCCCGATCACGCTGGTACGTCAGGACCAGACGGTGGTGTGGCGAGGTGCTCCGCCTGACCGGGCGGCCGCGGCCGAGTTGTGGGACAAGCTTTGCGGCGCTTGATCCTCCGGCCCACCGTGAAGGCCTCCTCGGGGAAATCCCTCGAGGAGGCCTTCACTGGTTCTATCGGCGGATGATTTTGCTGGCCGCCATGGCCTTCAGACCTTCCACGCCGAACTCCAGCCCGTACCCCGAGGACTTGGTTCCGCCGAACGGAATCGCCGGATCGACGCCACCGTGCTGGTTGATCCACACGGTGCCCGCCTCCATCCGCTGCGCCACCGCGTCGACCTCGTCCGCGTCCGCGCCCCAGACCGAAGCACCCAGGCCCTGGTCGGTGCCGTTCGCCCGACGCACCGCATCGTCCACATCGGAGTACCGGATCACCGGCAGCACCGGTCCGAACTGCTCCTCGTCGACCACCGCGGCACCGTCCTCGACGTCCGCGATGATCGTCGGCCGGTAGAACAGCGGCCCCAGCTCCGTCGCAGGCAGGCCGCCGGTGACGATCCGGGCTCCGCGCGCCCGCGCCTCTTCCACCAGCCGGGAAACGATCTCGAACTGCGCGGGATTCTGTACCGGCCCGAGCCGGTTCGCCTTGTCCTGTCCTGGCCCCATCGGTGCCTTCTCGGAGCGTTCGGCCAGCGCGGAGACGACGTCGTCGTAGATCGACTCGTGCACGTAAAGCCGTTTGAGCGCGGCGCACACCTGGCCCGTGTTCATGAAAGCCGCCCAGAACAGCTTGTCCGCGACGGCCTCCACGTCCGTGCCGGGAAGCACGATCGCGGCGTCGTTTCCGCCCAGCTCCAGGGTGAGCCGCGCGAGGTTGCCCGCCGAGCTTTCGACGATCCGGCGTCCGGTCGCGGTCGAGCCGGTGAACACGATCTTGGCGATCCGCGGGTGCGCGGCCAGCGCAGCACCGACTTCGCGATCCCCGGAGACCGCGGTCAGCACGTCCGCCGGAAGGTGGCGGCGGAAGATCTCCGCAAGGGCGAGGACGCTGAGCGGAGTGTTCTCGGAAGGCTTGAGCACCACTGTATTTCCCATGCGCAATGCCGGCGCGACGTGCCATACCGCGATCATCACCGGGAAGTTCCACGGGCCGATCGAGGCTACGACGCCAAGCGGGACATAGTGTTGCTCCGCTCCATCGGGCAGCTTCTGCGGTTCGAGCACAGTGTCCGCGGCGGACCGGAGCCAGTGCGCGGCACCGTGGGCCTCGCCAGCGCCGCCGGCTTTGCCTTGCTCGGCAGTGATGATCTCGCCGAGTTCTTCGGCGTGCGCGTCGATGTCGTCGGCGATGACGTGCAGGATTCGCGAACGTTCAGCGTGCCCCAGCGCGGCCCAGGCGGGCTGAGCCGTTGCGGCAGCCGCGATCGCGGCGTTCAGCTGGTCGACCGTGTGCACGGGTGCGTGGCCGACGACTTCCCGGGTCGCGGCGTCGAGGATCGGCCGCCCGCGGTCGTCGGCGACCGAGACGGTGGTCAGCAGTGCGTTCATGCGGAACCCTTCCGTAAAAGTTCACATTGAATATAGTCAATTGCGAGCGGTGGGGCTAGCGAAGACCGGCGAGCGTCGCGATCCGCAGGCCGGTATGGAGCTCCCGGCGCACTTTGCCGTCGGCGAGATCGACGTCGGCGACCGCTCGCACGCGATCCAGCCGGTAGTAGAGGGTGCTGCGGTGGACGTGCAGGGTGAGCGCGGTGCGTTGGGCATCGCAACCGCAGTCGAGGTAGGTCTCCAGGGTCTGTGCGAGATCCGGTCCGGACTGCGCGTCGAGCAACCGTCGTACGGCATCGGGGAGATCTGAGATATCAACGTCCTCGAGTGGGAGTTGCAGCAGCAGCCGGTCCAATCCCAGTTCCGACCAGTGGGCCACGCAGCCGGTGTCGCCGCCGCGCAAGGCGATCCGGGCTTCCCGCAGCGATCGGTGCACGCCGGACAGCGGCGCGTGCGCTCCGCCGACTCCGGCGCGCAGACCGGAAAAGGCAGGCTGGGCAAGGAGAGCGGACAGTCTCTCGGTGTCGATCTCGTACGGCACCAGCAAGATCGCCTCGCTGCCGAGCACCGCGCCGACGGCCTTAAGCGTCGGGAAGACCGGAATGCTCGACAACGCCCGGTCCAGCACGAGCCGAAGGGTCGCTGAGCTGGGCTCGGCCCGCGGCGGGGTCGCGATCGAGATGACCGTGTAGTGCGGGACGGGGGAGAGCAGGCCGCTCGCGAGCAGTTCGTCGGCGGCTCGGACGCGCTGGTCGTCGTTGCCTTCGAGGAGTGCGCCGAGCAGCCGTCGCGCGCGGTCCTCGTCCTCTCGGTTGCCCAGTGCCATGGCGGCCAGCAGCAACCCGATCTGCGCGCGGCGGTCGCGCAACTCGTCGTCGTCCGCGTAGGCGGAGTCGTCGTCCTCGGGGATCGTCGAGGACAGGTAGCCGACGAGCCGTCCTTCGTGCCGGACCGGCGCGACCAGCCGGGACTGCCCGCCGTCGAGCGGCGGAATCCGGACCGGGTCCTGCGCTTGGCCGACCCGGTAGTCCCGGATGGACTCTCGGGCGCGCGAAGATCCTTTGTGGGACAGGATGATCGCCAGCCGGGCATGGTCGACGTCCTGGTCGTGCACGCTGAACGCGATCACCGTGAAGTCGACGTCGAACACGATGACCGGCCGGCCGAGCCGGTCCGCGTAGGCCTGCACCTGTCCTTCGAGAGTCATGCGCGCCTCTTCCGTTGCCAGCCGCCGGAGATTTGATCTATATTCATTATAGACATTTGACGAGAGGGATCCGCATGGCACAGATGACAGGCGGTGACGCGCTCGCCAGGGCGCTCATCAGCGAGGGCGTCGACACGGTCTTCGGCATTCCCGGAGTCCAGCTGGACGGGCTCACTGACGGCATGTACCGCAAGCGCGACGAGCTGGAGCTGGTCGTTCCGCGGCACGAGCAGGCGACCAGTTACATGGCGGACGGCTATTACCGGGCTTCCGGCCGTCCTGGGGTGGCGATGGTGGTGCCGGGGCCTGGTGTGCTGAACGCCGGAGCTGGGATGGCAACGGCGTATGCCTGCTCATCGCAGGTGATGTTGCTGGCGGGGACGATTCCTTCGCCGCTCGTCGGCGGCGGGCTCGGGGCGCTGCACGAGATTCCTCGGCAAACTGACACGGTTCAGGGGCTGACTAAGTGGTCTGCTCGGCCGAAGCGGGTTGAGGAGATTCCTGATCTCGTGCATGAGGGCTTCCGGCAGATGCGGACTGGGCGTCCGCGTCCGGTTGCGCTTGAGCTGGGGCCGGATTTGTTGCACGCGGTTGCGGATCTCAAGCCGGGGGAGCCGTTTGGGGTTCGGGAGCCGGAGGCGCCGGAGCGGGATGTTGTTGAGCTCGCGCGGTTGCTGGCGGCTTCCTCGCGGCCGGTGATCCATGCTGGTGGCGGGATGCGGGATCCGCGGGCGTTCAAGCTGTTGGCTCGGCTTGCTGAGTTGCTGGACGCGCCGGTGGTGATGAGCGAGAACGGGCGCGGGGCGATTGATGCCCGGGATCCGCATGCTCTGCCTGCTTTTGCGTTGTGGGAATTGCGGGCTACTGCTGACTTGGTGGTGTCGTTCGGCAGTCGGTTCCTGACGCCGTTTGGGCAGCAGTTGAATGTCGGGGATGCTCGGCTCGCGTTGGTCAATATCGATGCGGCTGACCTTCGTCCGCCTCGGCGGCCGGATCTTGCGGTTAATGCTGATGCTGTGGCGGTGTTGGCGGCGTTGGTTGAGCGGCTCTCGCCGCGGGCTACGTGGGGGGCTGAGTTGGTTCGGCTTCGGGAGGATTGCGAAGTCCGGATTCGGAAGCAGGCTGGGCCGCAGATGGAGTTCGTGGACGCGATCCGTGCTGCGTTGCCTGAGGATGGGATTTACGTGAATGAGTTGACGCAGATTGGGTATGTGTCTACGTACGGGTTTCCTGTGCAGGCTCCGCGTTCCTACGTGTGGCCTGGGTATCAGGGGACGTTGGGGTATGCGATGCCTACTGCGCTTGGGGCTGCGGTGGGGTCGGGTGGGCGTCCTGTGGTGGCGGTGACCGGTGACGGGGGGATTGGCTGGTCTATGCAGGAGTTCGCTACGGCTAAGAAGTATGGGATTCCCCTGGTGACTGTGCTGTTCGAGGACTCGCGGTTTGGGAATGTGTGGCGGATTCAGCGGGATACTTATGGTGGTCGGTTCATTGGGTCGGATTTGACCAATCCTGATTTTGAGTTGCTTACTCGGGCATTTGGGTTGGATTTCGCGCTTGCTGAGGATGCTGCTGCGGTGGAGAAGCATGTTTCTGCGGCTATTGCGGCTCGGCGGCCTGCGGTGGTGAAGGTGCCGGTGGATGTTTTTCCTTCGCCTTGGCCGTTGATTCACGAGAAGCACTGAGCGGCTCGTCGCCTGGCGGCGACATTGCAGGCGGTGGTTGCGTGGGGCACCCCGAAGCTTGAGTGTGCTGACGGTCTGGGGGTGCTTGTCAAGGCGGGAAAGATGCCTTGACAAGCACCCCCAGACCGCAGGGACGCTTTATATCGGGGTGCGGGGGAGGGGCTGGGTGCCTCGA